>NZ_JADCKK010000111.1:0-2275 GCF_014982935.1 Anaerotignum lactatifermentans
CATCCGGCTGTTAACCGGAGGGTCGTTGGTTCGAATCCTACTCGGGGAGTTTATGGTCCGTTGGTCAAGGGGTTAAGACACCGCCCTTTCACGGCGGTAACGCGGGTTCGAATCCCGCACGGATCATTGAGATTTCTGGTGATGATGCGCTCAGGGGACACACCCGTTCCCATTCCGAACACGACGGTTAAGACCTGAGCGGTCGATGGTACTTGGTGGGAAGCTGCCTGGGAGAGTAGATGGTCGCCAGAATCCAATATGCCGATGTGGCTCAATTGGCAGAGCAGCTGACTTGTAATCAGCAGGTTATCGGTTCGAGTCCGATCATCGGCTTTTTAGTTAAGGTTTTCACGGGTCTTTAGCTCAGTTGGTTAGAGCATCCGGCTCATAACCGGACGGTCCCGGGTTCGAGTCCCTGAAGACCCATTAAAAACTAAATATGGCTCAGTAGCTCAGTTGGTTAGAGCGCCGGCCTGTCACGCCGGAGGTCGTGGGTTCGAGCCCCATCTGAGTCGTTTCATGGGAGTTTAGCTCAGCTGGGAGAGCATCTGCCTTACAAGCAGAGGGTCACAGGTTCGAGCCCTGTAACTCCCATGTTTTTTGTAAAGTATGGCGGAGTAGCTCAGTTGGCTAGAGCATGCGGTTCATACCCGCAGTGTCGGGGGTTCAAATCCCTCCTCCGCTATTTTTTATTGTCTATGGTCCGTTGGTCAAGGGGTTAAGACACCGCCCTTTCACGGCGGTAACGCGGGTTCGAATCCCGCACGGATCATTTTTTAACGGACAGCAATCTGTCCGTTTTTTATTTTCTAAAACAAAAAAACACCTCTTAACTGTTTTGGTTAAAAGGTGTTTTTTTATGGTTATTTTTCAGAATCATTTTGATCTTTCTGGTTTTGCTCTCCTCGATTTCCAAAGAAAAAAGAACGAGTGAAAACATAGGGAGCAATGAAATAGACCACGGCAAATGCTACAATGGATGGATACCAGTCCAATGTATTTTTGAACAGCCATTCATAAAGAAATACCAAAACGGCAGAAACCAGACCGATGATAAGCCTTGTTTCAACTTTCATAGAAATCCTCCTCTTTTTTGAAACGATTACGTTTATCATATCACGGACAAAGTTATTCGTAAAGTTTCAATGAGAAGAATTCATTTTTGAGAGGAAAGAACCTCGTGGTAAAAGCAATCCAACACGCCTCGATAATTTTCTTTCCACGGTTTATTTTTCCCGCAATAATGAATGATGCTGGTATTTTGTCTGACCCAATCCAAGTCGATTTTCTCATTTTGGAGATTGGCATTGTGCAGAAAGTACATGCGATCACTGAGATTATAACGCAGATGGTCAATGAGCTTTGTTTCATTGCCATACAGAGCGGAAAGAATGTCCTGATCGGGCAGTGTAAAATAAGCCTGACGTTTTTCGATATAAGCCAGAATATCTTGTCGGCAAGGACGTTTACGCAATTCTTCCAAATTGATGAGAAGAACGCCGGAATTGAGATAAGGGGCGTCTTCGGGCATTTGCAAACGGGCACCGTTTAGACGTGTTAAAAATTTGCGGACATGGGTAGCACCGCAGAAAAGATTGCCGTCGAAAGACATATGATAGAGTTCTTCCAGCGGACGAATGACAATGATATCTGGGTCCAGATATAATACCCGGTCTAATGTTTCTGGCAGAAATTCCGCTGCAAGCAGACGATAATACATGGTTTTGGGATAGCGTGTATTTTGTGGAAAGTCGGAAAAAGCTGTATCCGGTACGGAAATAAAATGAAATCTTGCATTTTTGTCTGCGTGTCGGGTTAGTTTCTGCTGAACAGCCTCCGATAACTGGTCGTGGAGGATATAAAGGTCATAGCCCTCCTCGCAGGGAAAACGCAGAATGGAACGGATACAGGTTTCTAATACAGATACATAATTTTCATTGATGGTAAATAAAAGATGCACATGCATTCCTCCTGTCTGATCTCTTTAGAAAATATCTTAGCAGATGCAGAAGAAAAAGCCATAGACAAAAACGGGGTTTTGTCATTGAAAATCAGATAAAATCTGACAACATATGCAAAAAAGAACCGGAGTTCTTTATAGATTCCGGTTCTTTTTATATTATTACTTTAGTGCTGAAGGCTGCAAAACAGCCTTTAACAACCGCCCGCTCTGCGGGTGAGATTAAAGCTTAAGCAAAAAGCATCGTCCTTGTTGTAAAATAAGGGTGTTCAAGCCTAAATATTTTACATAAGAAAGGACGATGCTTTTATGGCA
>NZ_JADCKK010000112.1:0-2243 GCF_014982935.1 Anaerotignum lactatifermentans
TCTTTTGAAGTCTTCGTCATAGCGAATACCTTTGCTGTTTGTTGACATGTAAATACCTCCTTTTGGTGTCTACTTTATTGTAATAGATAGTTACTTTATGTGTCCACTTTTTTAATATAGATCCAATAGTAATCATAATATAGATGAGTGCAAAAGTGAAACTGTCCATTTAATAAAAAATGATATAATTTTGCAGAAGTGTTATCCAGTTATAAGAACGAGAATACTTAGTCATTTAAATATGAAGACAGATACAGATTCTCAACAAAAAGTTCTTTTGTATCAATTAAATTATGTATTACAGAAGATACAACCACAATATTTTGAACATTTGATTGATTGCTTAAAAGAAAGTTTGGAACACAATACTATTTTAGAAATTCAGAAAGAGACGAATCAGTTGATTAGTTGTTGTTCCAGTATGGGGTGGTCAAATGAAGCTTTACATGATTTAATTAAAATACTTCATGGTTCTAAGACAGATGTTACAAAATGGGATAATTTTAAAAATAAATTATGTAGTTCTACATTTGAAGAATATCATATTTTACTTCCATTCAAAGTTAGAGCGATTGCAGTTCCTGGACAAAACAATATGTCAGCGAAAGAAAGAGTTTTGGATGAAATTAGTCATATGGGAATTGAAATACTAGCATCTGCCGATATCAAAAATCAGTACTCATATTTAAATCAAATAGAGCCAAATCAAAAATATCTATTAGCAAAAGTTTATGCTCGTGATGTATATGCTGCTTCACATTCAGCAATTTCTAAGATTGCTAATGCACTGAATATACTTAGTTTTTATAGATTGACTGAACCTTGGAATATTCGTGATATTAGCTGGCTTGCTGTGAATACTTCAAATGAATATGTTAAGCTTTTTAAGTCAAAAGATTTATATAGTACATATGATTATTTAGAAGGTGCATATAAAATTTTTAGTGCCTCTAAAGAATTAGATAGAAATGCGGAACAAAGTCTGCGTACTAAATTACAAGCAACATATAGCTATGCAAATATGGGAAAAGTATCATATGCTCAAACTGAGAAGTTTATGAATACATGGGTTGCTTTGGAGTCATTATGTCGTACGGATATGTATGAAAATATTATAGAAAATGTCCTGCAAACAGTTCCACCAGCGTTATGTTTGCGATATATTTATAGATGTTTTAGAAATTTTGTAGAGGACTGTAGAAGATGTGATATAGACTTTCAGTTTTCTAATATTTCTATAGACTTAAGACAAACTTCTAAAGAAAAATTAGTCGAGGAGATAATTACAGTTCTGAATGATAGAGTAGTCTATCAGGAATTATTAGACAAATGTAAGATAAATAAATTATTATTACAAAGGTGTAATGAAATGCATTTGATTGCTACAAATGCAAATGAAATGTTTCAGAAAATTGATAGCCACTATACAAATGTACGACGTCAATTGAGCAGATTGTATCGATTACGTAATGAAATAGCACATTCTGCACTAAATGACGGAACATCACTGATTAGATATATAGAGCATTTAGATGATTATTTATCAGATTTTGTTGCAGAAGTGGTAATGTGTTGGAGTAAAAATCCACAAAGCAGTATTGAAAATATTTTTGAAATTATAAAGGATAACTATCAAGCATATACAGATATCAAAAATTCCAAAAAGGAAGCGAATCCTATAGCTTTATTAGATAGTTTACGTAAAACGGGTATTATTGCTCTAGTGTAAAATTGAGTGAGATGATATGAAACGAGCTATGATAGCTTATCATAAAGTTATGTGTACAATTGTAATACTTACACACAAAAAAATGAGTATCTCATTCGAATTATCCAAGGCGTAATATTAAAAGGTTAACATCCATACATAGTGAAAAGAACAAAATCTGGAATGGCGAGAGCAACTACCAATTCCAGATTTTTTTGTTTCCGCCATTTTGAGAAACAAGAAGCAACACTTTTTTGAAAAATAACCTTATACCAAGGGACAACCAGCTTCATCAGGCATACTTATTGTCCAATCATGATGGAACAAGTGATTAACATAGATGACATAGTGTTTTTGGAGTCAAAAAACGCTTTTCGGGCAGTGAGATAGGCAAATCTCACTGCCTTTTTTTATTACTTTAGTGCTGAAGGCTGCAAAGCAGCCTTTAACAACCGCCCGCTCTGCGGGTGAGATTAAAGCTTAAGCAAAAAGCATCGTCCTTGTTGTAAAATAAGGGTGTTCAAGCCTAAATATT
>NZ_JADCKK010000113.1:0-2229 GCF_014982935.1 Anaerotignum lactatifermentans
ACGGTGCCAAGTTAGAAATCCAATAACATAAGAGAGGTATCCCACCGTCGACTCCTCCGAAACTGGCGTCCCGGATTCCTAGTCTCCCTCCTATCCTGTACATATATCATCGAATCCCAGTATCAGGCTGCAGTAAAGCTCCATGGGGTCTTTCCGTCCTGTTGCGGGTAACCAGTATCTTCACTGGTTCTTCAATTTCACCGGGCGTGTTGTCGAGACAGTGCTCAAATCGTTACACCTTTCGTGCGGGTCAGAACTTACCTGACAAGGAATTTCGCTACCTTAGGACCGTTATAGTTACGGCCGCCGTTTACTGGGGCTTGAATTCAAAGCTTTGACTTACGTCGAACCTCTCCTTTTAACCTTCCAGCACCGGGCAGGTGTCAGCCCCTATACTTCACCTTTCGGTTTCGCAGAGACCTGTGTTTTTGCTAAACAGTCGCTTGAGCCTCTTTTCTGCGGCCACTTGCGTGGCTCCCCTTCTCCCTAAGTTACGGGGTCATTTTGCCGAGTTCCTTAACAACACTTCTCCCGTCGGCCTGTGGATTTTCTCCTCATCTACCTGTGTCGGTTTACGGTACGGGTACGTATCACACAATAGCGGCTTTTCTCGACAGTGTGGATTCGGAAACTTCCCTACTTTTGTTCAGTCCCCATCGCACTTCATCATCAAGAGACGGATTTGCCTATCTCCCTTGACTTTGTGCTTAGCCGGGTTTTTCCATTCCCCGGTTTTCCTATCCTCCTGCGTCCCCACAGTTCTGATGATACGTAGTACAGGAATATCAACCTGTTATCCATCGACTACGACTTTCGTCCTCGCCTTAGGCCCCGACTAACCCTGGGAAGATTAGCTTTACCCAGGAAACCTTAGATATTCGGCCTAGAAGTTTCTTACTTCTATCTCGCTACTCATTCCGGCATTCTCTCTCCTGTTTCGTCCACCATCGTTTCCACTTTGGCTTCGTCCTTGCAGGATGCTCCTCTACCCCTAACAGCGTTAGCTGTCAAGCCGTAGCTTCGGTGTCGTGTTTTAGCCCCGTTAAATTTTCGGCGCAGGTTTTCTCGACTAGTGAGCTGTTACGCACTCTTTAAATGTATGGCTGCTTCTAAGCCAACATCCTAGTTGTCTATGAAATCCCACATCCTTTTCCACTTAACACGTACTTTGGGACCTTAGCTGTCGGTCTGGGCTCTTTCCCTTTTGTCCACGCGACTTATCTCACGCAGACTGACTCCCGAGGGTATCTTGACGGCATTCTTAGTTTGATATGAGTTGGTAACCTTTTTGGGCCCCGCGTCAGTTCAGTGCTTTACCTCCGTTAGACTCCATCTCGAGGCTAGCCCTAAAGCTATTTCGAGGAGAACCAGCTATCTCCGAGTTCGATTGGAATTTCTCCGCTATCCACACCTCATCACCACCTTTTTCAACAGATGTGTGTTCGGTCCTCCAAAGCCTTTTACGGCTCCTTCAACCTGGACATGGATAGGTCACCCGGTTTCGGGTCTACTAATACTAACTTTACGCCCTGTTCAGACTTGGTTTCCCTTCGGCTCCGTGGCTTCTGACCACTTAACCTCGCTGGCATTAGTAACTCGCCGGACCGTTCTACAAAAAGTACGCCATCAGTCCGTAGACCTCTGACTGTTTGTAAGCACAAGGTTTCAGGTTCTTTTTCACTCCCCTCCCGGGGTTCTTTTCACCTTTCCTTCACAGTACTGCTTCACTATCGGTCACTGGGGAGTATTTAGGCTTGGGGGGTGGTCCCCCCGGCTTCCCACAGGGTTTCTCGTGTCCCGTGGTACTCTGGATCCTGCAGCGGGTCTTCTGGTTTCGTCTACCGGACTTTCACCGTCTTTGGTCTGCTTTCCCAAAACAGTTCGACTACCATAGCCTCCATCGCTTGATGCAGTCCACAACCCCGAAGAACCAGGTCCTTCGGTTTGGCCTCTTTCCCTTTCGCTCGCCGCTACTTAGGAAATCGATTTTTCTTTCTCCTCCTATTGCTACTTAGATGTTTCAGTTCACAACGTTCCCTTCCATACGCTATGGATTCACGTATGGATACTTGAGGTTTGCTCAAGTAGGTTTCCCCATTCAGAAATCTCCGGATCGATGGCTGTTTGCGCCTCCCCGAAGCTTTTCGCAGCTTACCACGTCTTTCATCGGCTCCCAGTGCCAAGGCATTCACCCTGTGCTCTTTCTTGCTTGACCTTCTTGCAACACAA
>NZ_JADCKK010000114.1:0-2194 GCF_014982935.1 Anaerotignum lactatifermentans
AAATAGCCGCCAAGGGCGGCAGTTGAGAAAGTAGAGCACTTGGCGGACTTTCAATGCGCTTGCAAGCGCAGCTGGTAATAGCCCCTTCTAGGGGCAGAGCAAACCACCGGCTAAGCCGGTGGTCCTGATTGTTTCAAGAATTTTGTGTGGAAGTAGAAGTTTTTGCAAGTTAAATTGTTTCAGACTTCATTTGTTTACATAATGTTGGTACAAATATAAGCCACTAATTTTTCAGATTTGTAGATTTTATCATTTTATTTTCCTACAATTTTAGTAAAGAAGGATTTACAAAGATTGAGGTGATTCGTATGAAGACAAAAAAGAATAATAAACAGATGAGATGTCCATACTGCGGTGCAACAGTGATGCTACGTGATGCCAGTTTTGTATACGGGAAAAATGCTTTGGAAAAGAAAGTCTATGTTTGCTCAAACTATCCATCTTGTGATGCTTATGTAGGCGTATTGCCAAATAGCAATGGACCAAAAGGGACGTTAGCCAATGGAGAATTACGCAATTTAAGAATCTATGCCCATCATGTCTTTGATGAGATTTGGAAAAGAGGCATAATGAGCCGAAAAGATGCCTATCGTTGGATGAGAGATCAATTTTTTATGACAGGGGAGCAAGCTCATATCGGAAATTTCTCTGAATATATGTGTCAACGACTCATGGAGAAAAGCCAAGCATTATTGGAACAACATAACAAAGAAACGGGAGGGAAAAAGAATGAATATACATTTGAATGCAGAACAAAGAAAAATGGTAGAAGAAAATTTGTCAGTGGTACAAAAAGTCATCAGCAAACATGTTATGCTCAATGAATCTGTAGATGGGATGGGATATGATGACATTTATCAGATTGGCAGTATTGGTCTATGTAAAGCAGCAGTGACATATCGCAGTGGAAGCGATGCGTCTTTTCAAACCTATGCTTTTTCCGTGGTACGCAATGAGATTTATAATCATCTGCGCAGTATTGTAAACAAACAAAAAGCAAAATTGACAGATATTGCGGAAGAACAGGCACTGGTATCATCAGAGCAGACACCGGAAGAGAGGATAGAGGATCAAGCAGCGCTGGATGCACTTCGCTTATCAAAGGAACGATATCAAGGTGTGGCAAAATGCGGAATTGAAGCCTTAGAACTGAAACTGAAAGGATACAGTGGTGCGGAAATCGCAAAAATGTATCAGGTAAAGCCTAATTATATCGCTGCTTGCATTTGCAGAGCTGTAAAGTATCTAAAGAAGGATAAGGCATTTTTCGCGGACTTAGGAAAATAACGAAATTTGTTGTAGTTGATATACTTGATTTTGTATCAGATAAATAAAGGAGGAAGAAAACATGATTCAATTATATGCGGCAGTTGGAAGATATCATATTGAGGTTCAGCCAAATGGCAAAAAAATACCTATTGTTACTGTTGGGATCAATGAATGTGCTTTAACCATAGAAGAGATGGTCCTTTGGTCCAGCCTGATCTGGAACATCCTGACAAAAGAGGAACTGGAAGAAAGCTATAAAAGAAAAGCAGAGAAATCTGGAGTAGATCCAAAAACTTTTGAAAATACTTTGCAGCGAATGGAAGGGAGAAACCTAGTTGCTAGTGCGAAAGCGATAAAGGGCGATGAAACTTTATATCAACTTCTTGCAAACCTTTATGTGGTTCCTATCACAAGCAGTTTTTCTACAAAAGTAAAAGCGTTTCTGCATTTGATATTTTGCGAGAAAGTACCATTTTCCACAGCAAAATTAGTTTTTCAAAAAGAATCCTATGACCAGATGCAGCAGAAAGTAATCCATTTGTCTAAGCAAACGCTGTTGTCTAGTGCAGAGATTTTGAAATGTATCGAAATAGGTGTGACAGATGTATCTACCAGTGAAAAAGTTCTGGATGCATTGTATGATGATGATTTCAGTACCTGCGATAATCTGGGACTTTTTATGCGATTTTATGACCATTACAGAGAGATCCTGGAAGCAGTGGCAACATTGTACTTGAGCAGGAATATTGTATTTGATAAATTAAGCTAAAGCAAAAGAGAGAATCTGATTCAAATAAAGGCAGTGTGAAACTTTTTCTGTAAATATGTAATTGAAGAGGTTCTTCTATGGTAAAATTTAAATCATAGGAGGACCTTTTATTATGGCAAAACAGAAGAAACCCATACATCGGGTACAAATGACAGA
>NZ_JADCKK010000115.1:0-2160 GCF_014982935.1 Anaerotignum lactatifermentans
TCATTTGTACCCGATGTATGGGTTTCTTCTGTTTTGCCATAATAAAAGGTCCTCCTATGATTTAAATTTTACCATAGAAGAACCTCTTCAATTACATATTTACAGAAAAAGTTTCACACTGCCCATTTCAAAAAAATTAATGAAATACAGATAAATAAAATAAGCCGGAAACCTTTGTATCATAAGGAATCCGGCTATTTTTGCATTTACATGAATGCTTGAAAATTATTTTGCCCAGTCATTGATAATGAGGGCAATCATTTCCATATCTTCATCTGTATTGTTTTCCATGGCATGCCACTGACCTACTTCGATGAGACAAACATCGCCAGGGTGAACAGTGGTTTTGGAACCGTCATTGTCTACGAATGTGCCTTCGCCTTTGATGATGGCATAAGGTTCAGTATTGCCGATGTGCTGATGCCAGCCAATGGAACTATGTGGTTTCAAGACAACTCTTGCATACATGGTTGCGTGTCCCATCAATTCTTCTTCTGTGAGGAAATGATGGATTTCTACGGTGCCGTTACCGCCTTTGAGTCCTTCTTTGATTACAACATTCTCTTTTCTTACCATGGTTCAATTCTCCTTTCTTATTTGAAACGTTGCGGCACTTTTGACACCTGAAAGGTCAAAAAGCGGTGTGTACTCCGATGTAGCCGCAGAGCGTTTTTGCACAAATCCGTTGGTTAAGCCGATTTCCAGAAAATATTCTGTGACTTTATCATATTCAAATGTGGTCAGTCTGCGAGAAAGATTCCGAAATTCTGTGGCGTGGTACATGGGGGTGTACTGGTTCAGCAGGGACACATAAGCGTCTTTTCCCAGATTTTCCCGTATCCAGTCCAAAATCCGAAAACTGTCTTTGTAATGCCCGGGCAGGACAAGATGCCGCAAAATCAGCCCTTTTTCCATGATGCCGTTTTCATCAAAAATATCGGCTTTTGTCTGTCTGCGCATTTCCAAAATGGCTGCTGCTGTGGTTTCAGCGTAATGGGGTACCTTGGAATACTGCACAGCAAGGGTATCATCCCAGTATTTGAAGTCCGGCAGATACACATCCACCAGTCCATCCAGCATCCGCAAGCCATCCAGACTTTCATAGCCGTTGGAGTTATAGACCACAGGAATGGAAAGTCCCTGTGCTTTTGCGTTCTCCAGTGCTTCTGCAATCTGCGGGATAAAGTGGGAAGCAGATACCAGATTGATGTTATGCAGTCCCCGGCTTTGCTGCTCCAGAAAGATTTCCGTCAGCCGTTCAATGGATATTTCCGCACCGAAATTCTCCTGACTGATGTCGTGGTTTTGACAGAAAACACAACGCAGATTACAGTGAGAGAAAAAGACAGTGCCGGAACCCCTTGTGCCGCTGATGGGCGGTTCTTCCCATTGGTGGGCAGAAACCAGTGCCACTTTTGGCAGAGTACCTGCGCCGCAAAAACCAACTTTGCCAGATATACGGTCTGCGCCGCAGTTTCTGGGACAAACGGTGCAGTGCTGCAAAGCCTGTTGTGTGCTCAGATTCATGTATTTTGGCTCCTTTCTGGTGGTTTTGTCATGTGAAACCGCCAGAGGGAGGCTGCACAAACCGACAGGCTTATTTTACCATGAATCACAGCAGTTTCCTATAGAAAAATGTCAATTGCCATGTTAAAATGCAGAAGAAAAGAGAATTGGGTCAAAACAAAGGGGGAAGCGGCATGGAAACATACAAAACCGTTTTGAAAGAAGTGCGGATCAGAGATGAAGTATATTGTGATTGCTGCGGCAGAAAGATTGATGCAGAACGGGAAGATTATCTCCATCTGGAAAAACAGTGGGGTTATTTTTCCAAAAAAGACGGGGAAAATCATGTACTGGATATTTGCGAAGCATGTTATGATAAATGGCGCAGCAGTTTTGCAGGCGCAAAATAAGATTTTGGCAGGGGAAAACCCCTGCTTTTTCTTTGGAGAAAAAGAAAAACCAAATGGCGTTTTTTGCGGAAAAATGGTAGCTTTTGTAAAAATGTTCTTTCTGTAAAGAACTTTGTTTTATTACTTTAGTGCTGAAGGCTGCAAAGCAGCCTTTAACAACCGCCCGCTCTGCGGGTGAGATTAAAGCTTAAGCAAAAAGCATCGTCCTTGTTGTAAAATAAGGGTGTTCAAGCCTAAATATTTT
>NZ_JADCKK010000116.1:0-2149 GCF_014982935.1 Anaerotignum lactatifermentans
AGCTTTTTGAATCACTTGGCCATCGAGATTCGCGGTGGTGAAATGATTCTACGTGTGCCAGAACCTTGAACCAACCTTGTGCGCTTGCCTAACATGTGCTTAGCTAAATGCTCACGGATGCAACCCAACAAGGAGTTACCATGGGTATTGAAGTCGGCGGTTTGTTAGGTTTGATTTGGCTCGTCATTGTCGTGTGGGCCATCGTCAAGGTCGCCAAGAGTTCGGCGGGCGGCCTTGCCAAATTGCTATGGATTATCGAACATCGCGAAAAACCTCGTACTTCTAGTGCGAGGATGGATAGCGAGGGGCGCGAGAGCGCCCCTAGTCCGGCCTCGATTGTTGCTCAATATACTGCTTGACCATGCTCAGGGGGGCGCCTCCGACACTTCCCGCAAAGTAGCTTGGACTCCACAGCGAGTTCTTCCGGTAGGCGGGCTGCACCAGTTCAGGGTGTAGTAACTTCATCCGCCGGCTGGATACCCCCTTCAAACTATTCACCAGCCTGGATACCGCCACTTTGGGTGGAAAGTTGACAAGCAAATGGACGTGATCGGTTTTACCGTTGAACTCCTGTAGCTCCGCCTCGAAGTCCCGACACACTCGGTCGAAAAGCAATTCGAGGGAGTTGAGATGCGCGCCGGTGAACACCTTGCCCCGATACCTGGTGACAAAGACCAAATGGGCATGGAGTTTAAAAACGCAGTGTCTTCCCGTTCTGATAGCTTGTTTGGTTTCCATAGACCAAGTATATTCGAAGCCATGAAGCAGACCAAGACCCTCAAGGTTCGAGTGAAGGACAAACACGCCGCCGAGCTTAACCGCATGGCCCGCAGCGTGAATTTTGTTTGGAACTACCTCAACGAACTGTCTTCCCGAGCCATTCGGGAGAAAGGTCTGTTTCTGTCTGCCTACGACATGCACCCCTATACCAAGGGTGCTGGCAAGGACCTCGGCCTGCACAGCCAAACGCTGCAATGCATCGCTGCTGAATACGTTGCCCGCCGCAAGCAGTTCAAAAAGCCCCGCTTGAATTGGCGCAAGTCCGGCGGTGTACGCCGCTCACTTGGCTGGATTCCGGTCAATACCGGCGCGGCCAAGTGGAAGAACGGGCAGGTATTTCACAACGGCACCTACTTCAAGGTGTGGGATAGCTACGGCCTGTCGACATACAAGTTCCGTGCCGGCAGTTTCAACGAAGATAGCCGGGGCCGGTGGTATTTCAATGTTGCGGTCGAGGTGGACGTGCAGCCGACGCTTGGGCAGGGCGCCGTTGGCATCGACCTTGGGCTCAAGGATGTGGCCACCTGTAGCGATGGAGGAAGGCTGGAAAACAGCCGCTTCTACCGCCGCATGGAAGACCAGTTGGCGACAGCCCAACGTGCCCGCAACAAGCGGCGGGTAAAAGCTATTCACGCCAAGATCAAGAACCGTCGCCAGGACGCGCAGCACAAGTTTTCCCGGAAACTCGTCAACCAGTACGGCGAAATCGTCGTGGGCGATGTTTCCTCAACCAGGCTCGCGAAGACCAGGATGGCCAAAAGCGTCTACGACGCTGGCTGGTCACAACTGAAAACGATGCTGGAATATAAATGCGCTCACGCAGGCATTGTCTTCAAGGTCGTTCGCGAAACCAACACCACCCGCGCCTGTTCGTCGTGCGGCTCGCTTAGCGGGCCGCAGGGCGTCAACGGGTTGCGAGTAAGGGTCTGGGAGTGCGTGGAGTGTGGTGTACTCCACGACCGGGACGTGAATGCGGCCCGGAATATCCTCAGCCTCGGGGCAGGACGTTGCCCTCAAGAAGTTGGAATCCCCGTCCTTTAGGGCGGGGAGGACGTCAACGACGCACTCCAGGGGAGGTGCACCATGCGCGCAGATGCGCAGGCCGTGATGGTCTTCTGGTTTCAAACGCTGGAGCCTGTTCTCTCCACGCCGGAAGAAGTCGCCTTCCTCCAGCAGCCGGGCTCTTCTTTTAACCCAATGGGATGACGTAGCGCTTTATGCCGTTAAGAACCTCTACCCGTATCAACAAGTACATCAGTGAAAGCGGCCTGTGCTCCCGCCGCGAAGCCGACCGCTTCGTGGAGCAGGGCAATGTCTATATCAACGGTCGCCGGGCCACCACGGGGGATCAGGTGGGGGCGGGAGATCG
>NZ_JADCKK010000117.1:0-2049 GCF_014982935.1 Anaerotignum lactatifermentans
GCACCCAAATCATTAAAGGCTCCGATCTGATCCAGCGTTTTACCGTTCGCTGCCCTAACTCTGGCGTTATGATTGAGTTTATCCCTGAATCCGTGAGACCGGCCCCCGGAAGCACTTCTAACCCACTGACCTGCATGGCAATATAGCCATTATCGCCATTCACCCAGACAGTGCCATGCCCAACATAAAGTTCCGCGCCAGTCGCCGCACCCTCACCAGCCACGCCGGGCTGTCCATCATCGGGCAATGCTTCGAGATCGCTGGCGTCGACAGCATCGACGGCCGCTTCCCCACCACGCTGGGCATGCGCACCAGTGACGTGATCAAGAGCTACCTGGGCCTGCTGTGTCTGGGCATGAGCGACTATGACGCTGTCGAGAACTTCCGCCGCGACAAGCCCTTCCAACAACTGCTGACCCTGCAGAAGGTGCCGAGCGCGGCGACGCTGCGACAGCGGCTGGAGAAACTTGCCGCCAACGACCTGCAGGCGCGCACCGCCACCTGGTCCACGACCCTGCTGTCACTGATCGAAGCACCGATCACCGCCGAGACGACGCACGTCTGCCTGGACATCGACACCTTCGTCATGGACAACAGCAACTCGAAGAAGGAAGGCGTCTCGCGGACCTACCAGAAGGTCGATGGCTACACCCCGATCGCCGCCTATCTGGGCAACGAAGGGTGGTGCCTGGGTCTGGAACTGCGGCCTGGCAAGCAGCACACCATGAAGGAGAGCAACGCCTTCCTGGAGCGGGTACTGCCTCGCGCCCAATGCCTGACCAGGCAACCGATCCTGTTACGCGAGGACAGCGGCTTCGACAGCCAGGCGCACCTGGCGCTTCTCGAACAGCAACGCCAGGTCTTTGCCGACGAGGGGCGCCGGCTCGACTATGTCGTCAAATGGAACCCGCGCGGCTCGGCCACGGCTGATCGAGATACCTGGCTGGCGGTGGCGGCGGACTACTGGGAAGAGCTGCGTCCTGGCAAGCGCCAGGCGCTGTGGCCGCAGACCGTCTCGATCCACGACGACAACAAGACCGAATACGTCGTCCAACGCGTGATGCGCCTGGTAGAGCGCACCGCCGATCGCGATGGCCAGTTGCTGCTCGAACCGGACTATGAGTTGGAAGGCTGGTGGACCAGCCTGGACGAGGCGCCGGAGGCGGTGATCAAGCGCTACCAGGCGCATGCCACCCATGAGCAGTTTCACAGCGAGATCAAGACCGATCTCGACCTGGAGCGCTTGCCGTCCGGCAAGTTCGCCACCAACGATCTGATCCTGCATCTCGCCCAGTTGGCCTACAACATCCTGCGCCTGATGGGACAGCTGGGCATGACCGGCGAGCTGAGCCCGGTTCGCCACCCGGCCAAGCGGCGCCGGCTGCGCACCGTGCTACAAGAGTTGGTGCACCGTGCGGCTCTCGTGATTCACAAGGCACGGCAGATCATCCTCGACGTCGGGCAGGATATCGGGCGCATGACGGTGCTCAAGACGCTGCGGAGCCGACTGCGTTATCCACGAGGAACGCCATGCTGACCGTCAATCGGCGACACTCTATCCACAAGCAGTTCCAAGCGACACGCGATCGCCAGATATGTCGTGCCTGGCGGGTGGAAAGGCATGACAAAACGGGCCGTCAGCACCGATCAGCACGGTGGGTTTTGGCAATAACGGGCTTGCGAAAGCCAACTTGCACGGGGCGAATGATCAAAAAGTGCTCGCTGGCGGTGATAGGGAAAGTGTCGGCGCCGGCTTCACGGATTCAGGTCTTATTTACCCAGCGAGGCAACATATCCAAAATTCGCGTGCCGGCTCGTTTTCACGATTTAATCATACTTTATTGATAAATTTGGCTTAGGTCACGTGGCTTTGAAGAAAAATTGAGCTGGAGCAGGCTTTGGGCAGCTGACGCTGCCTTCGCGCCGGGCCGCCGCTGCGGGTGCCTTCCTCGCTCGTTGCTCTCGCTCGGGCGTTACGCCGCGCTACGGGTGGGGGGCGGTGTGGTGGCTTGATCGTCGCGAGCTGAAGCTCCCTCCCACATGGGCGGC
>NZ_JADCKK010000118.1:0-1894 GCF_014982935.1 Anaerotignum lactatifermentans
GGGGACCATCGAGGACATCCCGGTACTCGCGGGGATCTCCCACGAGCGGGGCATCCCCTTCCACACCGATGCGGTCCAGGCGGTCGGGCACATCCCCGTCGATGTCGACGAGCTCGGGGTCGATGCGCTCTCGCTGTCGGCGCACAAGTTCCACGGACCGCGGGGGACCGGGGCCCTCTACCTGAGGGACGGGTTCTCCATACCGCCCATGGTCGAGGGCGGCGGGCAGGAGCGCGGACTGCGTTCGGGCACGCAGGACGTGGCCTCCGCCGTCGGCATGGCGGCGGCGCTCGAGGAGGCGTGCGAGGACCTCGAGGGTCGCGCGCGGCGCGTGGGAGCGCTCCGCGACCGGCTCGTCTCCACGGTGCTGGAACGCACCCCGGGCGTACGGCCCACCGGCGAGCCCGACCCGCACCGGAGGCTCCCCTCGATCGCATCCTTCATATGCCATGACGTCGATGGCGAGCTGCTCGTGGTGCTCCTCGACCGGGCCGGGGTCGCCGCGGCGACGGGATCCGCGTGCTCCACGGGGTCGACCGAACCGTCGCATGTCATCACCGCAATGGGCTGGGACGACCCTTCGTGGAACCGCGGTACGCTGCGCCTTTCGCTGGCGGACGACGTCACGGACCGCGATATCGACCTCCTGTGCGAGCGCGTCCCCCGGTGCATCGAGCGGGCGCGCCTGCTCTCGGGCTTCTCGCGATAGCCGCATGCCGCATCGAGCGGCCTCGGCTGACGGGCCGATCGATCGGTGTCCCTCGCCGGCGGCGCCGTCGGCTCTCCCCTGCCGTAAGCCGCTCGCCCGGAAGCGGACCTTCCTCGTGATAACCGCCCATCTCGACGAGCAGCCCGCCGGGAGACGCTCCCCCACGGCGACCCCCCGCCGGAGCCGCCCTCCCCTGCCCCGCGGCATGGAAAAGCCGGGGTGCCCCGGAAGGCGCCCCGGCTCTCTCATCCGATAGGCCGGCCGTTAGCTCAGCAGCTTGCGGCCCGACTCCTCGATCGCATCGAGCTGCGCGTCCGCGGACGCCGCATCGGCGCCCTTGGCGAAGATGTACAGCTTGATCTTGGGCTCGGTGCCGGACGGGCGCACGATGGCCTTGTCGCCGCCCTCGAGATCGAACTCGATGACGTTCGCCTTGGGGAGGCCGTTCACGCCGTCCGCGTAGTCCACGACCGCCTCGACCTTCGCACCGGCGATCTCCTCCGGTGCGGTCTCGCGCAGAGCAGCCATGATACCTGCCATTTTAGCGGCGCCATCTGCACCAGGATAGGACAGGGAGATGGTGCGGTTGTGGTAGTAGCCGTACTTCTCGTACAGCTCGCGCATGGCCTGGACGAGGTTCTTGCCCTGCAGCTTGTAGTACTGCGCCATCTGGCAGATGAGCAGGCTCGCGTTGACGGCGTCCTTGTCGCGCACATGGTCCCCGGAGAGGTAGCCGTAGCTCTCCTCGAACCCGAAGATGTAGCGATCGACCTGGCCCGCGTCGGACAGACCGGTGATGATATCGCCGATGTACTTGAAGCCGGTCAGGCAGCGGCGCAGCTCGAAGCCGTACTCCTGGGCGAGCGCGTCGACCATCGCGGAGGAGACGATCGTGGTCACGGCGACCTTGTCGGTCAGGTCCTCACCGCGCTCAGCGCGCATCTTGCAGATGTAGTCGAGCAGCAGCACGCCCATCTCGTTGCCGGTGAGCAGCGTGTAGTCGTCACCGTCCTGGCAGGCGACGCCGACGCGGTCGGCATCGGGATCCGTGGCGAGCAGGAGGTCGGGCTGGACCTCGGTGCACAGGTCGATGCCCTTCTGCATGGCCTCGCGGATCTCCGGGTTGGGGTACGGGCAGGTGGGGAAGTCGCCGTCGGGGTCCTTCTGCTCGGGGACGATGGTGAT
>NZ_JADCKK010000119.1:0-1848 GCF_014982935.1 Anaerotignum lactatifermentans
CGTTCAGCGCCATCGCTCTCTCCTGATGCCATTCAAATCCGGGACGACTGACCACCATACTAACAGACAAAAAAAACGCCCCTTAAACCCTGAGGAATCCCCACGAACTTTGCTATCCATCGCATAAGGCCTGCTCTTTGACTTCCCCTTGGAGGCTCGTCAGAACTGTCTTCCAAGAGGGCCATGGGACAGCACCGACACAATGACGTCGCAGCCACTCCAGTCCCAAACGCCACACGGAGAGAACGTTCCGATGACGGATCGTGTTGCTCTGGTAGCGTCGCTGTTGCCCGCTGTCTCGGACTTGAAGACCGGCAACCATCACCACGACATTGGCCAGCATCGCGATCAGCAGCAGGATTTCGATCCGCTTGCCTTGGCGAGACTGATGCATGCCGAAGCCCAGCCCGAACTGGGGACTCTTGACGTCGCGGAAGCCCTCTTCAATCTGCATGCGCTGCCGGTAAATGGCCACCAACTTGTCCGCCAGCGTTGAGCGCGCCGGTAGGTTACTGACCAGCACCCAGGGCTCCTTCTGGCGCTGGGCAATCGCCCGGCTGCGGCTGTCCTGGGAGACCTGTCCGCGCTTGTTGCGATGCTTGCGCCCCTGCGGCGGCCGATGGTAGAGCACCATGCGGGTGGTCAGTGGATTGCTCTCAGCAATTTGCACGGAACCCAGCGCCCGCGGTACCGATGTCGCTTGCGGAAACAGGTCTGACACAGGTTGCCACGCCTGCCCTGGCAGCTGGCAGCGAACCGGGTGCGTATTCCGGCGAACGTGACCGGTCATTCCGGTGATCGTGACCGATTTGCACACGGCCTTCACGCTGGAGAGAGTTTTGTACGCTGAGCGGTCACGATGGGTCAACCGATTCCGTTTTTTGTGCGTTGGTTTTTCTCAGTGATTCCCCTTTCAGATTGAGTCGGTGAGCGCCGTGCAGGAGCCGATCCATGATGGCGTCTGCCAGCGTGGCGGAGCCGATGTAGTCATGCCAGTGCTCCGTGGGTAACTGGCTGGCGATGAGGGTGGAGCCCCGCCCGTGTCGGTCTTCGATTACTTCCATCAGGTCCTGCCGCTGCTGCGCCGTGATCTTCTGCATGCCCCAGTCATCCAGGATCAGCAGGTTGGTCTTCAGCAACTGGTTCATCAGCCGACCGTAGCTACCATCACCGTGCGCGATGCGCACCTGCTCGAACAGGCGCGGCACTCGCAGGTAGCGCACCGAGAGGCCTTGCCGGCAGGCCTGATTGCCCAGGGCACAGGCCAGCCAGGTCTTGCCGC
Source organism: Anaerotignum lactatifermentans (assembly GCF_014982935.1). Classification (NCBI taxonomy): domain Bacteria; kingdom Bacillati; phylum Bacillota; class Clostridia; order Lachnospirales; family Anaerotignaceae; genus Anaerotignum; species Anaerotignum lactatifermentans. The sequence continues at coordinate 1,283 of NZ_JADCKK010000119.1, forward strand.
AACCGGTAGGCCCGGTGATGCACAGGTTCAGGGACTGGCGGATCCAGTCGCTGCTCGCCAGGGCCGCCATACGCGAGCGTTCCAGTCCCCGGGGATGACGGTAATCGATGTCTTCGATGCACGCCGGCACGCGCAGGCGGGCGGCCTTGAGCAGCCGGTCCAGCCGACGGTTTTCCCGGTGCAGCACCTCCCGATCCACTAACAGGGCAAGGCGTTCCTCGAACGCCAGGTCGTGGGTTTCCGGTTGGGCGCGTTGTTGTTCCAGGGCATCGCCCATGCCCGTCAGCTTGAGGTGGCGCAAGGTATCGAGGGTGTTGTGCGTTAGCATACGTTTCTCCGGGATCAGTGGTAGTAGTGGGGGCCGCGAACGTTGGTGTGAACCGGCAGCTCGGTCAGTTCCGGTGGCTCCTCGACCAACGGCAGCGGTAACTGATCCAGCCCCTGCTTCAGGATCGAGGTGATGCTCTGGTAACTGGCGGAGTGGATGGCCAGCGCCCGGGCACAGGCCTGCTCCAGGCGATCACGACTGTAGCGCCGACTAAGGTTCAGAAGTCCCAGGCAGGCGC
>NZ_JADCKK010000012.1:0-63031 GCF_014982935.1 Anaerotignum lactatifermentans
AAGTTTAAGTGAGTACATTGACCCGTTCACGGGTGAAAAAGTAAAAGGGAACAAATAAAAATAGCCGCCAAGGGCGGCAGTTGAGAAAGTAGAGCACTTGGCGGACTTTCAATGCGCTTGCAAGCGCTGCTGGTAAGAGCCCCTTCTAGGGGCAGAGCAAACCACCGGCTAAGCCGGTGGTCCTGATTCGTTTCTAAAAATAGACAAATTTGTAGTAGACGAAAATAACATTGCCCATAAAACAACTGTAGAAACAGGGCTGGAAAATGATACATACATCGAAATTACCAGTGGTTTGAGCATTGGTGATACAGTTGTTACCAAAGGTCAGGACTTTTTGTCAGATGGCAACACTGTAAATATTACAAACGGGACAACAGAACAGGAAACCACCGCAGAAGAAACAGAACAGGAATGATAAATTTTTCTGCGGATTTCTAAAACAAAGGAGTTGATATGTTTGGATATTACGAAGATTTCCATCAAACGTCCCGTTGCGATCATGATGGTTATGTTCATCATTATCATTCTGGGTGCGGTTTCCATTACCAAAATGGAAATGGAATTGACACCTGAAACGGAAATGTCTACGGTCATGATTATGACGACCTACGAAGACGCTGGACCGGAAGAGGTAGAAAATCTGGTTACAGAAAAAATCGAAAGTGCCGTTGCCAATGTAGAAAATGTAGAATCCATTTCTTCCACATCATCAGAAGGCAGCTCTATGGTTTCCATTGAATTTAATTATGGAACCAATCTGGATACAGCCATTACAGACCTGCGTGATAAATTGAGCATGGTAGAAGCGACTTTGCCTGATGGCTGTGATTCTCCTAATATCATGAAAATGGATATGAATTCCATGCCTATTGCAACAATTGTTGTTTCCGGCGATGATATGACATCTGATGAATTGAAATCATTTGCAGAGGATGATATCGAACCACGTCTGGAACGTCAGGAAGGCGTTGCTTCTGTAGACATCATGGGTGGTACAGAACAGGAAATCCTGATCGAGATCGATCCAGAACGACTGGAAGGTCTGGGGCTGACCATGACTTCCATCGGGCAGACCCTTTCCGCAGAAAACAGCAACCAGTCTGGCGGCAGCATCTCTTATGGCGAAAAGAGCATGACTATCAGTACAAAACTGCAGATGGAAAGCATTGAAGATGTTAAAAATACACCAATTCAGATTGCAGATGGTACAGTCATGCGTTTGGGTGATATTGCTACCGTTACAGAAACACAAAAAGAAATTACATCTATCAGCCGTTATAATGGAGAATCCTGTGTCACACTTTCTGTTACACAGTCCAGTGACGGTAATACCGTAACAGCTGTAAATAATATTTTGGATGAAGTGGAAAAACTCAATGCGGAATATCCTGATATGACCAATGAAGTGGTAAGTGAATCTGGCAGTACCATTGAAGATTCCGTTATGAACGTTGTTTCCAATATTTTTACAGGTGCCATTCTTTCCGTTCTGGTTATGTTTGTTTTCCTGAAAAATATTGGTTTGACAGGCGTTATTGCTGTTTCCATGCCAATTTCCATTATTGGTACATTCGTATTTTTGTATTTCTCCGGCACCACACTGAATATGATCTCTCTGGGCGGTTTGTCCGTTGGTGTTGGTATGCTGGTAGATAACTCGGTCGTTATGTTGGAAAACATTTACCGTTATCGTACCACTCTTGGCTACGGTAAGGTAAAAGGAACCTATCGTGCCGGCAGAGAAGTGCGGTCTTCCTTGATCGCATCTACATTGACAACCATTGTTGTATTCATTCCTTTCGTTTTCGTATCAGGTATGATGATGCAGATGATGACAGACTTGGCTCTTGCCATTGTATTCTCTCTGGCAATGTCTTTGATCTCTGCCATGACAGTGGTACCTATGCTGGCAGGTAACTATGTAAATAATGTACATCGAAATAAAGCACCGAAAAAACTGGACTTTATCAATAAGATGCTGAACATGTTCGATATCGGTATGAAAAAACTGAGCGAATTGTATGGCAGATTTTTGAGATGGGCAGTTTGGCACAAGAAAAGAACGCTTTCCTGCGTTCTGCTTGTATTCCTTGCTTCCCTGTGTATGCTTCCGTCCGTTGGTATGGAATTGATGCCATCCTCTGACGAAGGTACTTTCTCTGTAACCGTGAAAGCACCAAAGGGCAGCAATCTGGATACAGTGGATGCATTGTCCCTGCAGGTGGAAGAAATTCTGGAACAGATTCCTGAAATGGTATCCATGAGCGTTACGATGTCTGGTTCTTCCGGTTCCATCATGGGCAGTTCTGAAGAAAGCAGCATCAGCTGTGTATTGGTTGACAAAAACAAACGTGACCGCAGTACAGATGAAATTGTAGAAGAAGTACGTAATTCTGTGAAGAATATCGCTGGCGCGGAAATCAGCGTTTCCTCCAGTTCCAGTATGGGCTCTATGATGGGCGGTGGTGTATCTGTAGAAATCTATGGTGATGATATGGATAAACTGCAGGAAATCAGTGACCAGATTGCATCCCAGATGGAACAGGTGGAAGGTGTGCGTCAGGTAAGCAGCTCTCTGGAAGATCAGGATACAGAAGTTGCATTGAAAATTGATAAAGAACGTGCAAGACAGTATGGTTTGACAGGCTCTGATATTGCAAGTCAGGTAAGAAATACCGTTTCTGGCTTTACAGCAACCACATTGAAAGCAGACGGTACAGAAATGGATATTCGTATCGTATTCCCTGATGACAGTATGTCAACATTGAGTGATATCAATGATCTGTCTATTATGACAGGTGACGGTAAGGTGATTCCTTTGTCCTCTGTTGCTGAAATCACTATGGAAAATGTACCATCTTCCATTTCCAGAGATGACCAGAGCAGATATGTAACCATTTCCTGTGATGTATATGGTCGTGACAGCGGCAGTGTCGGCAACGATATTCAGGCAATCATCGACCAGATGACTGTACCTGATGGCTACAGTGTGAAGCTGGGCGGTAGCAATGAGATGATGAATGATACATTCTCCTCTTTGGGTCTGGTCATTGTACTGGCAATCGCGCTGGTTTACATGGTCATGGCAGCACAGTTCGAATCTTTTGTAAATCCTTTTATCATTATGTTTACCATTCCTCTGGCATTTACTGGGGCAATCTTCCTGCTGTTCATTACAGGAGAACCTCTGAGCATGATGGCTTTGATCGGTTGTCTGGTGCTAGTAGGTATCGTTGTAAACAATGGTATTGTATTGATTGACTATATTGATATTTTGAGAAACAGAGATGGTTATTCTCTGGTAGATGCCATTTTGACTGCGTGTCCTACCAGATTACGACCTATCCTGATGACAGCATTGACGACAATTTTGGGGCAGTTCCCTATGATTTTCTCCAATGGTACCAACAGTGAAACACTGAAGGGCATGGGTCTTGTCATTGCCGGCGGTCTGGCGGCATCTACATTCCTGACATTGGTAGTCGTTCCTTTGCTGTACATGATTTTGGATCGTTTTGTGCAGGCATTCCGTAATAAGATGAAATTTACTAAGAAGGCAAATCCTTATGAAATTGAACAGGAATGCTGCTAAAGAAAGGAGGTTTTTTATGAAGTATAAATTGGCGTTGCTGCTGACGTTGACGATGATGATGCCAACTGCAACGACTGCTTTTGCAGCAGAAACCAGTACAGAAACTGCAGCAGAAAGCACTTCCGAAGAAGGTACTGTAAGTACAGAAGAAAGCGGCGTTTGGCAGCTGACATATGAAGAAGCGCTGGAACTGGCAGAAGACAACAGCTCTGATCTGGATAATGTGGCAGAAAAGGCAGAATATCTGCAGGATTTGAAGGAAGATATCTGGGATATCACCGGTTCTTTCTCAGTGCCTACTGTCAGCTATCAGCAGTGGGTGGATGATGAAGTTTACAGCATCTATTCTCAGATTCAATCTATCAGCAGCAGTATGACGCAGAATCGTTATACAGAAGAAATCACAAAGCTGACATTGGAATCTACTGTAAAAAGTTACTTTACTTCTATCCTAAGTGACGAAAGCTCTCTGGAAGTTGCGAAAAAAGAGGCAGAGGTGAAGAAAACACAGTATTTGCAGGGTCAGACAAAAAACAAAATGGGGCTTATCAGTGACTACAATCTGCGTACACTGGAAACAGATTATAAGACGGCAGTGGACAATGTGGAAACACTGGAAAGAACCATTGAGGAAGAATATCGCTCCTTCAATCAGCTGCTGGGTATCAGCGATGATACAGAATATGAATTGGTATACGATATAGAATACACTCCCTATGAAATGGGGCAGAGTATGACACAGTATATCCAAAATAAGCTGAATACAGACTATACCATCAAACAGTTGGAACAGAATGTGGACGATGCTGAATTCAACAAAAACTATATGTCCATGTCCAGTACAAATTCTCAGTCTGCTTCCAACAAGTATTCCTATGAAGAAGCAAAAAGCACTTTGAAAACAGCCAAAGAAGATAAAGAACTGGCAATTCAGAATGCTTATAATGAGGTGCAGGAACTGGAAAACCAGTATGAAACAGCCCAGCGGAATCTGGAAACAGCAAAATCCAATCTGGAACTGGCAGAACTGAATTATTCATTGGGCAGAAATACAGCGTTGGATGTGACAAAAGCGGAATTGGATGTGGAAGAAGCAGAAAACACATTGGAGCAGATTGTATATTCCCATGACATGAAAGTTTATCAGTTGGAAAATACAGAATTGTTGTAAAATCAAACATAAAAGTGACTTTTCATAATTTGTGAGCTAGGATAAAAATATAGAAAGATATGTGATTTTCATTTAGAATTTCGCATATCTTTCTTTTTGTTTTTTTGGTAGAATAAAAAATAGAGTGGCAATCAAAAAAGAACAAATGGGGCAAAGGAGGGGAAGCCATGGCATACAGTGAACTGGTGAAAAATTTTAACCGCATCCGTGAGTATATGCGGGAGTTTTATGTCTATGGCTTTAAAAGCCGAGAAGAATATACGAGAAAAAGTGCGCGTTCTTATGATGATGAACGTAGGAGATTGGAAAGCTGGCTGGGAGATTATATGCGATTCCGCCAGAACGCAGATGGAAAGAATGTTTTTATCTCCATTGACAGCAGGGCTGTACAGCACAACCCTCTCTACACCGCATGGAAAACAAAAAGTTTCACCGATGGAGATATTACGCTGCATTTTATATTGATGGATATTTTTGCTTCCGCAGAGGATGCTCTTTCCCTGACGGAAATCATGGAGCAGATCGATACATACCTTTCTGCTTTTCAGGAACCGAAAACTTTTGATGTTTCCACTGTACGAAAAAAGCTGAAAGAATATATTTCAGAAGGAATTGTATCAGGCGAGAAGCAAGGGAAAACCATGTATTATCGCTGGACCATGTCAAAGTATGATTTGGATGGAGATATTCTGGACTTTTTCTCCGAAGTTGCGCCTTGCGGCGTTATTGGCTCCTTTTTGCTGGACCAGACAAAGAAACAAAATGACCATTTTTCCTTTAAACATCATTATATTACTGGTGCCGTAGACAGTGAAATTCTGTGTACTGTTTTTATGGCAATACGAGAAAAACGAAGCATTCTCTTGGAAACATGTCATCGCCATAAGGAACGTTCTTCAGAATCCCATGTAGTTCCTCTTCGCGTCATGGTCAGTGCGCAAAGCGGCAGACAATACCTCATTGCATATTCTCCAAGGTTCAGGCGGATTTTGTCCTTTCGGACAGATCATATTGTATCTGTAAAAATGGGAGAGGTCAGTGAACGTTTTGACCATATGCGGCAGAAGCTGGAAGAAATGCAGAAAAATATGTGGGGTGTCAGCACACAAAGCAGATGGGGAAATCGTATGGAGCATGTGGAATTTACCATTCGTTATGGGAAAGGGGAACAGCACATTCCCAAGCGGCTGGAACGGGAAAAACGTTGCGGAACCGTAGAACATCTGGACGAAAATACATGCAGGTTTACGGCGGATGTATATGATGCCAGTGAACTGATTCCATGGATTCGGACATTTATCTGCCGCATTACAGAAATTCATATTTCCAATGAAAAACTGGAAGAAAAGTTTCGGGAAGACATGTATGCAATGTATGCCCTTTATGGTTTGGAAGATGGTGATGAACATGATATTCAGTGAATTATACAGTATATATTACCAAACGATGGCAGCTATCCTGAAAGCGGCAACAGATCATCCGTTGGAAGCAAAAGAAATGCAGCACATTGTAGGGAAACATGCTTTTGGGGAAAGCCTGCTGCATATTTTGCCTGCTATCGAGGAGCAAAGGTGGCAGCTCATTACGCTAGATGGCACAACACCTCTGCATAAAGAGCCTGCTATGCCGCTGACTCTTTTGGAGAAACGGTGGCTGAAAGCCATTGCCAACGATCCTCGCATGCGGTTGTTTGGTGATGATATTTTTGATTTCCCAGATGTGGAACCGCTTTTTTTGCCAGAGGATATCCTTGTGTTTGACCGTTACGCAGACGGTGATGATTACACAGATGAAGCATATATTCGGAATTTTCGCATCATTCTGGATGCCATCAAACAGCAGTATCCGCTGAAGATTACACTGCAAAACCGCAGAGGTAATCCATTGCAGATGAATGTAATGCCCAAGTGTCTGGAATATTCGGAAAAGGACGATAAATTTCGATTGATCGGTTCTTCTGACCGTTACGGAAGTACTATCAATTTAGGGAGAATTATAAGCTGTGAAAGATGTCAGGATGGGATGGCAAGGCATCTGACGAGAAAATCAGAGCAACAACGTAAAGTAGTTTTTGAACTCTTTGACCAAAGAAAGGCATTGGAAAGGGTACTGCTTCATTTTGCCCATTGTGAAAAAGAGGCAGAAAAGCTGGATGATCAGCATTACCGTATTACGGTTGTTTATGACAAAGAGGATGAAACGGAGATGGTCATTCGTATTCTTTCCTTTGGACCATTGATAAAAGTAACGGCGCCACAGCATTTTGTAAACTTAATAAAACAGAGATTACTGAATCAAAAAAGTTGCGGACTTTGATGTTCGCAACTTTTTTTCCGTGATGAGATTGGAAATAACAGGTAGAATAAAGATACAAACAGAGACACAAATCCAAAGGAGATACATATCCAAAGGAGATACATATCAGTACAAGGAAATGATTCTCTGAATGAAAGGCGCATACAGCAAACCCAATGCAGACTGTTGACGAATCAACCCTTCAACAACGGCAGATGGAAATCTGCGAAATTTGCGCCTTGTAAAAATGAAAAAGGCGTAGACAGCAATCGAACTGTAGAGGGCTAGAAATCCTCGGTGCAGGCAGATGTAAATCTGTAAAAGATGCGCCTTGTGAAAATTGAAAAAGGCACCAACAGCAAATGATGGATTTTACTTTACATTCGATGGTTTCAGACCATTGGTGCGAGCTGGCCCCGCTTTATATGGTGCCTTGTGATAATAAAGAAAAGGAGGATCATGATGTTAAAATACATGAAACAGGAAGCCAATATGACCACAACAGAAAATGGCGCAGCTGCATATGTTTCTACAGGCTCTAAATGTCTGGATTTGTTTGCCACCATTGGAGCACTGCGCGGACAAAGTGAAAAAGAAATCATTGCACGTTTTGTGCAGGCGTATACAGAAGATGCGGATTTAGCCATGAAACTTCTTTTCTTTGCAAGAGATATTCGGGGCGGATTAGGCGAAAGAGAAGTGTTTCGGACAATTCTTGGCTGGCTGGCCGAAAATAAACCTGCATCTGTTCAGAAAAATCTGACTTATGTAGCGGAATATGGTCGTTTCGATGACCTTTTGGCATTGATGGATACGCCCTGTGAAAAAGAGATGTTGATTTATCTGCGGAAACAGTTTGAAGCGGATATGAAAAAACTTGCAGAAGGAGGATCTGTTTCTCTCTTGGGAAAATGGCTGCCTTCTGTCAATGCATCCAATCAGGAAACTGTATATCAGGCTAAAAAGGTTGCCAGAGCCTTTGGCATGAACGACGCAGCTTACAGAAAAGCCTTGACAGCACTTAGAGCCAAAATACATATCATTGAGAATCACTTGCGTGAAAAAGATTATACCTTCGATTATGAACAGCAGCCCTCTAAAGCGCTGTTCAAATACAAAATGGCTTTCTGGCGGAACGACAGGGAAAGATATCAAGCTTTTCTCTCCAAAGCAAGTACTGGAGATGCAAAGCTCCATGCAGATCATGTGGCACCCTATGAGTTGGTTGAATCTTATCTGAATACAAGATGGAATAGCACTTTTTCGGAAGAAAAGGCATCGCTGAATGCGACATGGGCTGCTTTGCCAGATTTTGGCGGAGAAGAAAATGCCCTTGCTGTCATTGATACTTCCGGGTCTATGTATTGCGGTAGAAACCCCATTCCTGCGGCAGTGGCACTGTCCTTGGGACTTTACTTCGCAGAACGGAATAAAGGGGTTTTCCGCAATCATTTTATTGAGTTTTCTGAAAGACCGCAGCTGATTGAAATCAAAGGGGAAACCTTTGTTGACAAACTGCAATATCTAACAACATTTGAAGAAATTGCGGATACCAATCTGGAAGCAGTTTTTGATCTGATTCTGCGGGCAGCGGTGAAAAATCAGGTTCCCCAGGAAGAATTGCCTGCAAAACTGATTATTATTTCAGATATGGAATTTAATGCCTGTGTCAATAAGGCTTCTAAAACGGTTTTCAAAAACGCCAAGAGAAGATACAAGGAAAAAGGATACCGCTTGCCGGAAGTTGTCTTTTGGAATGTAGCCAGCAGAAACCGCCAGCAGCCCGTAACCAAAAATGAACAGGGAGTTGTATTGGTTTCCGGCGCGACACCAAGGATATTTTCTATGGTAGCAGGGGGAAATCTCTCACCTTATACATTTATGATGGAAGTGCTGCAGAGTGAGCGTTATGCGCCCATTGCAGCATAGCTTCAAAAGGAGGGAAGCAGTATGTTAGAAATCAAAGGAAAAGTAAATACAGCTATTTGCTATGCGAAAGTCATTGAGGATGTTGCCATTGAACAGATTCGCCGTATGTGCGACTATGGTCTGACAGAAGGCAGCAAAATCAGAATTATGCCTGACGTTCATGCAGGAAAGGGCTGTACCGTTGGTACAACCATGACAGTCAAAGACAAGGCATGCCCCAATATTGTAGGGGTAGATATTGGATGTGGGATGTATACCGTAAAACTAGCGGAAAAAGAAGTGGACTTTGCGAAACTGGATGAAGCCTGTCATTATATTCCTTCTGGCAGAAACGTGTGGGAAGGCAGAATGGAACGGTTTAACCTGACAAAACTGCGTTGTTATCGCTCTTTGCGGGATGCAAAAAGACTGGAACGCTCTCTGGGAACATTAGGCGGCGGAAACCATTTTATCGAAGTCGATCAGGCAGCAGACGGAACTTGCTATCTGGTGATTCATTCCGGCAGCCGTAATCTGGGAAAACAGGTGGCTGAGGTATATCAGCAGCTGGCTGTTGACCTGCATATGGGAAAAGAGGATTATTTCCGTCAAAGAGAGGAAATCATTCATACATACAAGGCAGAAGGCAGACGGGCAGAGATTCAGGATGCTTTGAAAGAACTGAAGAAAAATTATGAAACACAGGAACTTTTGGTTCCAGAAGATATTTGCTGGCTTTATGGAACATTCCTGGATGATTATTTGTATGACGTAGAAATCTGCCAGCGTTTTGCAAAGCGGAACAGGGAAAGAATGGCAGAAATCGTTCTGGAGAGAACAGGCATGACTGCTGTGGAATCTTTCCATACCGTTCATAACTATATTGATGTGAATGAAATGATTCTCCGCAAAGGTGCCATTGCGGCTCACGCTGGAGAAAAAGTCCTCATTCCCATCAATATGCGGGATGGTTCTATCATTGCAGTGGGAAAAGGCAATCCAGAATGGAATGATTCTGCGCCCCATGGAACAGGGCGTGTCATGTCCAGAGCAAAAGCAAGAGAAACTCTGAATATGGAATCTTACAAGGAAGCCATGGCAGGGATTTACACAACTTCTGTTAACGAGGACACACTGGACGAAGCGCCTATGGCTTACAAATCATTGGAAGATATTCTGGATGTCATCGGCGAAACAGTGGAAGTCATGGATGTGATGAAGCCCATTTATAATTTCAAAGCATCCAATGAAGACGCACCTTGGATGAAAAAGAAGGAGGAAGCCGATGGAACAGACGATTGTCAGAAAACTCCGTGAAATTGAGAAAAATGAACATGTTCGCATCCTGCTTGCAGTGGAATCCGGCAGCCGCGCATGGGGATTTCCTTCTACTGACAGCGACTATGATGTACGGTTCATTTATATTCGTCAGAAAGAGTACTATTTGCGTTTAGAAAAAACGCGGGATGTCATTGAATTGCCCTTGGATGACGTTTTGGATATCAATGGATGGGACTTGCAGAAAACATTGCGGCTTTTCCGAAAATCGAATCCTACGCTGTTTGAATGGTTTTCTTCACCCATTGTATATATGGAAACACCTTTTGCAGAAATGTTCAGAACAATGATGGGAAATTACTTTTCCACAAAGAGAAGTCTCTATCATTACATCCATATGGCAGAAAAAAACAAACGAGAGTATCTGGAAGGAGACATGGTCAAAGTCAAAAAATATTTTTATGTACTTAGACCTGTATTGGCATGTCGATGGATTCTGGAGAAGAAAACACCGCCTCCCATGCTTTTTTCAGAACTGATGGAGGCAGAACTTCCGGATGCATTACGGGCAGATGTAAACAGGCTGCTGGATTTAAAACAAAATTCACCCGAAGTCAAAATGACTGCGAAAGTGGATAAAATCAATACATATCTGGAAGATTCCATTGCAGATATCCAAAATATTTTAAAAACCTTGGAAGAAACAAACCCCGCCGACTGGCAGGAATTGGATGATCTGTTTTTGCAGCAATTGCAGACTATGTAGCAAATCGGCACAAGAAGTATTTTCTGTGCCGGTTTTTTATATGTTCTTGACAAATGACAAAAATTCAACTAAGATATGTCGTAAGCGACGGATTAGGGGGTCATGATATGGATATCATCGAATTTAAGATTCTGAACACAGCCATTGAAAGAGTGCTGAATCAGGAGTTAGCGGAACTGGATATTACATATATGCAGGCATATGTGATTGGTTATTTGAACATGAACCGTACACAGGAAATATGCCAGAAAAACATTGAACATAGTTTGGGTTTGACACATCCAACGGTAAGCAGTATTTTAAATCGTCTGGAAGAGAAAAAATTGATTATGACAGAACCTTTGGAAAGTGACAGACGCTATAAAAAAATTGTTCTTACAGATAAGAGTTCAGCAATGACAACTGCTATTGAGGAGAAGATCGGCAAAATTACAGAACGTATCTTTGCAGGGATGTCTATGGATGAAATCGAATCTCTTTCCGGCGTGATAAAAAAATTAACCAAAAACATCAAATAAAAAAATTTACATTAATAGGTCGCAAGCGACTTAAAAAGGAGGAATATTTATGAAATATTTGGTTACAGGTGCAGATGGCAAACTGGCAGGCAGAGTGGCAAACAATATGTTGGAAGACGTTGCAGGAACAGATTTGATTTTTACATGTCCAAACCTTGCAAGAGTGCCTATGGAAAAGAAAACTGCTTGGGAGGAAAAGGAGTAACTGTAAAAGAAGCCAATTATGATGATGTGGAACAAATGACAAAGGCTTTTGAGGGAGCAGACAGACTATTCTTTATTTCCAGCATTATCAATGGACCCAAAAGAGTGGAACAGCATAGAAAAGTCATTGAGGCATGCAAAAAAGCCGGTGTGAAACATATTACTTATACATCCTTTTTTGGCGCAGATAGAGAAGGCTATAACCAGTATGTGCTGCCAGACCATAGAGCCACAGAGAAAATGCTGAGAGAAAGCGGCATTGAACACAACATTATGAGAAATAATCTTTATATGGAAAATTATTTGACCACTTCTGTTATGCTGGCAATGTTGAGTGGAAACGTATGGGGTACCACCGCAGGAGAAGGGAAAGTCACAAGTATTGCAAAAGACGACAGTGCAAGATGCGGTGCGGCTCTGCTTCTTGGAAAAGGCGAACCTAATCGAGCATATGACCTGACCAGTACCATTCCCTTAAGCCAGAGAGAGATCTGTAATATGATTGCAGAAAAATCAGGGATTCCTTTTGAATATAAGCCAATGACAGAAGAGGAATTCAGAGCATATCTGGAAGCACTGCATATTCCAAGAACAACAGACGGGGATTTTTCTCAGGCGCCGGTTCCTTTTTGCAGTAACGATATGATCACCAATGAAGCAGGTATTTCCGAAGGACAGATGGGCGTTGTCACCCATGATGTGGAACTTCTGACAGGCAGAAAACCTTTGGAAGTATACGATTTGCTGGATCAGTATAGTTATGTATGGAAAAACAAAGTTCGTCATTGGAAAGATTTGGTTTAAAAAATATTTTTTTGGACAAATAGGTCGTAAGCGACGGAAAGGAGGACATGATGCAGAATCAGGAAGTGTTGCAGAATCCACTGGCAGTGGATTCTGTATGGAAGTTACTTGGCAAATATGCCATTCCGTGCGTCATTTCCCTGTTGGTGAATTCCCTTTATAACATGGTCGACCAGATTTTTATCGGACAGGGCGTAGGGTATCTTGGAAATGGCGCAACAAATATCATATATCCACTGACAGTGATTATGCTGTCCATTGCATTGATGCTGGGCGATGGCGGTGCATCTTTTTTAAGTCTTCGCCTTGGAGAAGGAAAAAAAGAAGAAGGGGCAAAAGGGATTGGCAGTGTCATCACATTTTCTGTTGTGGTGGGGATTATCATTGCTGTTCTGATGGCTGTTTTTCTGGAAGATCTTGTTTATCTGTTTGGGTGCACAGAAACCCTTTATCCCTATGCCATGGATTACGGCAGGATTATCATCATCGGTTTGCCTTTTGTTTTGGTCGGAACGGTTTTTACTGCCATTGAACGAGCAGACGGCAGTCCCCAGTATTCCATGGTTTCATTGTTGGTTGGCGCAGTGACCAATACCATTTTAGACCCGATTTTCATTTTTGTTTTTCAGTGGGGTGTCAAAGGTGCGGCATTGGCAACAATCATCGGGCAGATTTTTACTTTTTTGATGGGGCTGAACTATATCAGACGATTCCGTTCCATTTAGCTGAAAAAATCGGATTATAAGATTCATTTTCATTCCTGCAAAAAAGTAATGGGATTGGGTATTTCCAGTTTTATTACACAAATGTCTATTGTCATTGTGATGGCTGTCATCAATAACCTGCTTACAAAATATGGCGCTCTTTCGGAATATGGTTCTGAAATACCCATAGCTGTTGTAGGTATCGTCATCAAAGTCAATCAGCTGGTAATTGCAGCAACAGTCGGGATTGCTTCCGGTGCACAGCCAATCATTGGATTCAACTATGGGGCAGGCAATATCAAACGGGTGAGACAGACATTCCGATGTGTTGTGATTGTGGCAGAAATACTGGCTGTGATTGCTTTTGCGGCATATCAGCTTGTACCCGTTCAGATTATTTCCATTTTTGGTAAGGAAAGTGGATTGTATAACCAGTTTGCGGAATTATGTTTCCGTATATTTTTGCTGGCAACTATTTTCAATGGTTTTCAGACAGTGGCAGCATTGTTCATGCAGTCCATTGGCAGAGCAGTGAAATCTGCGGTCATTTCTTTGTCCAGACAGATCATCTTTTTGCTGCCGGCAGAATTTATTCTTAGCAGTATTCTTGGAATTTTAGGTGTGTTGTGGGCAGGACCTGTGGCTGATACCCTTGCCTTTATACTGGCAGTAGCGATTGTAGGCAGAGAATTGAAGATATTAGAGAAAGAGGTGTAACCATATGCAGTACAAGATTATTACCATCAGCAGAGAATTGGGAAGCGGAGGAAGGCTCATCGGAAAAAAGGTGGCGGATCAGTTAGGTTATCATTTTTATGACCGTGAAATTATTGACCAGACCGCAAAAATTTCCGGCTTTTCCAAGGAGCAGATACTCCATTCCGAAGAAAAAATCACAAATAGTTTTCTGTACAATGTTGCAATGGGAACAGGTTACGGATTAGGCGTTTTAAGTGGAAACGGCAAAGAATCCCTGCCATTAAATGCGCAGATTTATTTGGCACAGCGTCAGGCAATCCAAGCATTAGCCAAGAAGGGACCGTGCGTCATTGTTGGCAGATGTGCAGACTATATCCTGAAAGACGAACCGGGAGTACTCAGCTGCTTTGTCTATGCGGAATTGCAAAAGCGGGTCAACGGAGCAGTCAATGAATATGGTATGGACGCAGAAAATGCAGAAAAACAGATTTTGCAGACAGATAAATCAAGGGCTGTATACTACAATGCAGTAACTGACCAGAAATGGGGAGATTACAGCAATTATGACTTAATGATAAATAGTGAAAAAGTCGGCATCGATATGGCTGCCAAATTGATTGCGTTTCTGGCAATCGGCAGCAATCAGGATACATGATGACTAAGAAAATTTTGGAAAACAAGAAATCTGGTGAAGTAATTCAAATACGAAATGAATGAGAATCAAAAAATAATTGCAAATTTAGGGATTATGCATCATACTATTCGAAAATTTGCAGATGCAAAGTTTATGGAAATACAGAATGGATTGTCAGGCATGTATGTTTTTGTCCTATTGTATTTGGCAAAGCAGGAACAGGCGCACAAAAAAGTCTTTCAAAAAGATCTGGAACAGGAATTTCAAATTTCCAAAGCCACTGTGTCACGTATGCTTTCCAGAATGGAGAAAAAGAATCTCGTAAGAAGAAAGGGAAATGGGGAAGATGCTCGGTTTAAATGGATTATTATGACAGCGTATTCCAGAAAAATGATTCCTGACCTCAAAAAGGCAGAAGAACAGTTAGAGTGTACCGTTCTGGATGGGTTTTCTAAAAAAGACAAAGATGTACTGCTAAGCTGTATTGCAAAAATGGAGCATAATCTCTTGAAATCTAATAAATAAAGGAGTGTCACTATGCTGAAATCCTTATTGAAAAGCGTAAGGCAGTATAAAACTGCATCCTTGCTTACGCCCATACTGGTTGCAGCTGAAGTCGTTTTGGAATGCCTGCTGCCATTTATCATGGCAGAGTTAATCGACGAAATGACAGGAGCTTCCATGACGCCGATTATCAAATATGGCAGTGTACTGATCATCATGGCGATATTGTCATTGATTTTTGGGGTATTGTCCGGGAAGACGGCGGCGACAGCTTCCTGTGGGTTTGCAAGGAACTTAAGACAGGATATGTATTTTAGAATACAGGAATTTTCTTTTGCGGATATTGATCAGTTTTCGACATCCTCTCTTGTCACAAGGATGACGACGGACGTAACGAATATACAAAATGCCTACCAAATGAGTATACGAATTGCGGTCAGAACACCTTTGATGCTGATCTTTTCGATTATCATGAGCATGAACATCAATGTCCGCATGGCAGTGATTTTTGTAATCATGTTTCCTATTCTTGGGGCAGTATTGCTGGGAATTTCCATGTATGTATATCCAATATTCAAACGAATTTTTAAGAAATATGACGCAATGAACAATTCTGTGCAGGAAAATATTGCCGGAATCCGTGTTGTCAAATCCTTTGTGCGTGAGGATTATGAAAAAAGAAAATTTGAGCATGCTTCCGAAGAAGTGCGGAAGGACTTTACTAGAGCAGAAAAAATTCTGGCTCTGAACAATCCTTTCATGATGTTTTGTATTTATATTGCCATGCTTCTGGTCAGCTATTTTGGGGCAAATATTATCATAAATACGGTTTCTGTAGACTTAACAACAGGTGAGTTATCCTCTCTCATCAGTTATGGCATCCAGATTCTGGCGTCCATGATGATGCTGTCTATGGTATTTGTTATGACTTCCATGGCGACAGAATCAGCAAACCGTGTTGTGGAAGTGATTGAACATGAAAGCGTTCTGGATAAAAATCCTGAAGGCATCCAAGAAGTGAAAGATGGCAGCATATCTTTCCAGAATGTAAATTTCAAATATTCAGAAAAAAGCGAAAAGAATGCCTTAAGCGATATTAATATTGATATCAAAGCCGGGGAAACTGTAGGTATCATCGGCGGAACCGGCTCCGGGAAGACGACACTCATCCAGCTTATCTCAAGGCTTTACGATGTAACAGAAGGGGCTGTTCTGGTTGGCGGAAAAGACGTAAGATCCTATGATCTTACAGCGCTGAGAAATGAAGTGGCAGTGGTCCTTCAGAAGAATGTCCTCTTTTCTGGAACCATCAAAGAAAATCTGAAATGGGGAAATGCAGAGGCATCTGACGAAGAATTGGTTCGTGTATGCAAACTGGCGCAGGCAGACAGCTTTATCCAGCGTTTCCCGGATAAATATGATACTTATATTGAGCAGGGCGGAACCAATGTTTCCGGGGGACAGAAACAGCGTTTGTGCATCGCAAGAGCACTTTTGAAGAAGCCAAAGATTTTGATTCTGGACGATTCCACATCGGCAGTGGATACCAAAACCGATGCTCTGATTCGCAATGCCATGTACAAAGAAATACCGGAAACAACGAAAATCATCATTGCACAGCGTGTATCATCGGTACAGGATGCGGATAAAATTCTGGTGATGGAAGGCGGTAGGATTGCAGAACAGGGAACTCATGAAGAACTGTTGCGTCTGAATGGTATTTATCGTGAAGTATATGATTCACAGACAAGGAACAGGGGGATGAATGATATGCGTGAAATAGAAAAACATGCCGGACGCGGAAATACATTTTTCAGACTAACGGTCTATTTAATGAAACATTATAAACTGGAACTCATTGTGGTAATGGTTTGCATTGTCATCAGCTCCTGTGCGTCTGTTGTTGCGACGGTGTTCCTGCAAAGGCTTATTGATGAATGTATCACACCAGGGATTACGTTGGGAATGGGGGCTGTGTGGTCACAGCTTGTTTCCATCCTTACAACCATGGCAGTGGTTTCCATTTTAGGTGTCATTGCGGCGTTTGCCTACACACGTATTATGGCAATCGTCACGCAGGGAACACTGAAGCATATGCGTAATGATATGTTTTCAAATATGCAGACACTGCCGATCCAATATTTTGATACAAATTCCTACGGGGATATTATGAGTACCTATACCAACGACACAGATGCCATCAGACAGCTGATCGGGCAGAGTATGCCCATGCTTTTGCAGTCTTTTCTGACGGTATTGGCTATGTTTGTCATGATGCTTTGTTACAGCATTTGGCTGACACTTGCAGTATGTGTATTCCTTGTGTTTATGCTCTTTATGACACAGAAAGTAGGGGGCGCAAGTTCTCGTTTCATGATGGCACAGCAGGAATCTTTGGCAAAAGAAGAAGGCTTTGTGGAGGAAATGCTCAATGGGCAGAAGGTCATACAGGTGTTTTGCCACGAAGAAGAAAGCAAGAGCGATTTTGTAAAAATCAATGATCAGCTTTTTTCCGACAGTGAAAAGGCATTTCAATTTGGGAATATCTTGATGCCAATTCTGAACAACGTAGGGAATCTGATGTACGTGTCTTTGGCAATCATTGGCGGTTTGCTTCTGCATTTTCAGGTAGGTAATCTGTCTTTGGCTGGCATCGGAACTATATCTGTTGGTATCATTATTTCCTTTTTGGGTATGGCAAGACAGCTTTCTCAAACAATCGGACAGGCAGCCATGCAGGTTTCTCTCATTGCCATGGGGCTTGCCGGCGCAAAACGTGTTTTTCAGTTAATGGATGAAAAATTGGAAACAGACCAAGGCTATGTGACATTGGTCAAAGGGAAAAAAGACGAAAAGGGAAAAATTACAGAAACAGACGAAATGACAGGCACATGGTTCTGGAAGCAGCCTGACAAGGAAAGTGGTCAGGTAATCTATCGGGAATTGACCGGCGATATCCGTCTGGAGCATGTGGACTTTGGGTATGAACCCAGAAAGCTTGTTCTTCGAAATATATCCCTGTTTGCCAAACCGGGTCAAAAGATTGCTTTCGTTGGTGCAACCGGTGTCGGAAAAACAACCATCACCAACTTGATCAATCGCTTTTATGACATAGCAGATGGGAAAATCTATTATGACGGCATTGATATTTCGAAAATCCGCAAGCCTGATCTGCGGAAGTCCCTGGGTATTGTATTGCAGGATGTAAACTTGTTTACCGGAACCGTGATGGATAATATTCGATATGGTAAATTAGATGCTACCGACGAAGAATGTATTGCGGCTGCAAAACTTGCAAATGCAGATGATTTTATCAGACGATTGTCGCAGGGCTACCAGACAGTCCTGACAGGGAATGGTTCCAGTCTTTCTCAAGGACAGCGGCAGTTAATTTCCATTGCTCGTGCCGCAGTGGCAGACCTGCCTGTCATGATTCTTGACGAAGCCACATCTTCCATTGATACACGTACTGAGGCATTGGTACAGGATGGTATGGATAATCTGATGAAAGGAAGAACTGTTTTTGTCATTGCCCATCGGTTATCAACCATTCGGAACAGCCAAGCCATTATGGTACTGGACCACGGCAGAATCATTGAACGCGGCAGTCACGAGGAATTGATTGCACAGAAAGGCACTTATTATCAATTGTACACAGGAGCATTTGAACTGGAGTGATATGCATTTTAGATGATTCTATGAAAAGAAAAACAACTTTAGCAGCGAGATGATATTTCGCTGCTTTTTTCTTTGTTGAGACATGAGCAGTATCATAAATTTCGAAAGAAATTCTTACAAAACGAGGGCTTTCCTATTCTTTATTCCTTTCTATGATATGATAAACATATAGATGTATTTTTCAAGATACATTAAAAGAGGCATTGTTTGGATGATTGGGAAAGAGGGATGACTATGAAAAAGTTTGATTGCAGTATTGGGAAAAAACTGGCAGTTCCGCTTCTTTGCTTTGCGTTTCTTTTGCCAGCAGGTGAGTGCGCATTGGGGGCAGAACCGCTCAAATGGACAGAAAACAAGGCTGATGTACGTATTTATCAAACAGAATTATCAGATTTTTATGAAATTTCTTTTTTGAATTTAGATTCAAATTGCGAGGAGAGCACTTATGAAAGAGATGTAAAAAATGGTATCCGTCTGCTGATGATTAACGGCGGATTTGTACCGGAACCAGAAACCGTGCTGCAAGATGGTGTTGTGTATGCCCCTTTGGAAAAAATCGCAGAACCTCTGGGCATTACCTATGATCTGACCGATGAGTCTGGAAATTATCTGACATTGAAAAAAGGGGACAACACCCTTGTTTTTCCAAGATATAATGAAAGTACCGTGCTGCTGAATGGTCATGAAATGGCTGCATCTTATTACCTGTGTGATTACGATTATTTGTATGTTCCACTGCGCTTTGTTGCGGAGACCTTTGGTGGAAAGGTACAGTATGTGGATGACTACGAAAAAACTTATTGTCATGAAGATAATTCGGAATCCCCCAATTGGGTAAAAGTCAGTGTCATTGCCATTGAAATGCCGAACGGAACAAAGCCCCAATATGTTTCCAAAAATGGTCTGGAAAAAATCACTGATGTTTCTGTTCAGTATCAGAAGGATTTGATTGCTGCAAAAGAAGAAACAAATCAGGAAATTGAGCAGAAGTTTTACTATGATGCTTCGGCAGTGACCTATACCGGGAAAAAACTTGCCAGATTTTATGTATATGAGTTAAAAGGGTTCGAAAATTTCCCAATCTATTTCAATGAATATACAGGAGAAATTTATAGCGAATCAGCGGGTCTGGCATTTGCAGGCTTGCATAAAGGATTCATCAATATTGGTTTTATGCTTTCATAATGGAGGAAGCGAGGGAAGAACAATGAAAAGAAGCCTCGTTTTTCTGGCGACTGCCTGTGCTTTATGTGTGGCATGGGTGCTTTGCAAAGGAATGCAGGCTGATACCCGAACCGTTGAAATAGAGGGAGAAGCCATTCCATATATTTGCCAGAATGAAAAAGTGTATGTTTATCTAAAAGATTTGCTGGACTCTGGATTTTTTGTGGATGCTGCAGAAAGTCGTACACTGGAAACCAGATCGGGCATGGTATCAGAAATCGTTTTGTGGCAGGAGGATATTTATCCAAATGAAGATAAAAAAAGGCGATATCCCACATGTGCAGGATGGATGGAAATATGAAACATATATCAATGGTCTGCAGATTGGCACTTATGCCTGCCAGGGAGAATTGCTTGTTGATGCGGAAGAGTTGATTGGACAGCCTGTTTCATTCAAAGAAGATGCATCCATATCGGAAAAAACTGTTTTATATGACCAGAATGGAAATGAGGAGGTTTTACCTGAGAATCTGGAACAGATTACAAAAACAAATAGAAATTCTGTCCATGGCAATCCAGAAGCACCAAATCGTTTTTCTTTTGAAAACTGTTCCCAGTATCTGATGCGGGCAGAGAAAAATACAGCGCATAAGCTAGGGATAGACGTGCTGCAGAAAGGGGATATTCTGAAAACAAAGAAGGGCTCTTTCCCTTTGGAAGAAGTGAAAGCGGGAGAATGTGCAGGGGTTTCCATTCTGACCATTCAGGAAGAGTATACGGAACTTTCTGCTGTTCTGAAGGAGTTAGGCATTTCCTATTCTTTCAACAATGGAAAGCTGGAATTACGAGGAAAAGGAAATGGGAAAACCATCAACCAGAAAAGTACCGATGCCATGGGCACCATTCCCCAATATCCATATCGTATGTTTGCCATGACATTGGAACTTTCTAATGGAGATAAGTTGGACTGTTTATACGATGGTGAGAAGCTTTTTGTCGCAAACAATGATTTGGAACAGACCGATATTTGGAAAGAATACGGATATGTTTATGAAAATGGCAATTGGACTTCATTGAAATAAAGGTGTTGTTGTTAAAAAAGAACAGATTCTCTGTCACATCTTGTCTATATAAAATTTACAAGAATCTTGTCACGAAACAGAAGAAAATAAAATGTTTTCGACAAAAAAACAATAATCTTTGTGAAAAACACAAATTTCTAAAGATTTCCATTTGACACACAAAATAAAGTATGCTAGTATCAACTCGTGGATTATATGACTGACGGAATCGTGGATCTAACCACATGGAGTATAATCGTTACCACAAGCCGACCGTCTGGGCAGGAAAAGCCCGGGCGTGCGGCTTTTTCTATTTCAAAAAATTGGATAGAAAGAGGTGATGATATGCAGCAAGGCAGAATCCATTCCATTGAGTCCATGGGACTTGTGGATGGACCTGGAATCCGTACCGTTCTTTTTCTGCAGGGGTGCCATTTGCGGTGCCGCTACTGCCATAACCCTGATACATGGCAGCTCTCCGGCGGAAAAGAAATGGATGTAGGTCAAATTATGAAGATGCTGAAACGTTATCGTCCCTATTACGGCAATACAGGTGGTGTCACCTGTTCCGGTGGGGAACCTTTGTTGCAGGCGGATTTTGTAACGGAATTGTTCAAAGCCTGTAAAGCCGAGCATATTTCTACCTGTCTGGATACGGCAGGTTATGGAAATGGTTCTTATGATGCATTGCTGGATTACACAGATCTGGTGATCTTTGATATCAAGCATGTGATATCGGAGAAATACCACAAACTGACGGGAGGCGATTTTTCCATTGCGAAAACGTTCTTGGAAACGGTCATTGCAAAGAATGTTCCGCTTTGGATCAGGCATGTAGTAGTGCCCGGTTTGACTGATGAGGAAGCGCATATTCGGCAATTGGGGGAAATGATTCAGACAATTCCTAATGTACAGAAAGTGGAACTGTTGCCTTACCATACCATGGGCGTGGGAAAATACCATGCTTTAGGCATTCCATATTCTCTGGAAGGCGTTCCGCCTATGGAACAGAAAAAAATACAGTATCTTCAAAATTTGCTGACGGAAATGATTGCATAACATGTGGTTAGAAAGGATGACGCAGAAATGAATACAATGGCTTGGCAGGGTTTTCAGACAGGAAAATGGACAAAAGAAATTGATGTCAGAAACTTTATTCAGAAAAACTATACCCTTTACGAAGGTGATGACACTTTCCTGGAAGGGGTTACAGATAGAACACAGAAAGTATGGGATAAATGCCATGAACTGATTTTGGAAGAAATGAAAAAAGGCATTCTGGATGTGGAAACCAATATCGTATCCGGTATTGACAATTTTGCACCGGGATATATTGACAAGGAAAATGAGGTAATTGTGGGCTTGCAGACAGATGCGCCCCTGAAACGGATTGTCAATCTTTATGGCGGCATGAAAATGGCAAAAAGTGCCTTGGAACAGTACGGCTATGAATTGAATCCCCAGCTGGAAAAAGATTTCCATGCTTATCGGAAAACTCATAACGAAGGCGTATTCGACGCATATCCAAAGAGAACAAAAGTAGCAAGACACGTAGGTCTTTTAACAGGTCTGCCTGACGCTTATGGTCGTGGTCGTGTCATTGGGGATTACAGAAGAGTTGCCCTCTATGGTGTGGATTTCCTCATTGGCGAAAAAGAAAAGGAACAGGACAAGTTTGATGGTCCTATGACAGATGAAAGAATCCGTTTGCGAGAAGAAATCAGCATGCAGATTCAAGCGCTGAAAGAAATGAAATCCATGGCAATGAAATATGGTGTGGATATCAGCGAACCTGCGAAAAATGCCAAAGAAGCCGTTCAGTTTTTGTATATGGCATATCTGGCAGGGGTAAAAGAAAACAATGGTGCCGCTATTTCCTTGGGACGTACATCCACATTCCTGGATATTTACATCGAAAGAGATTTGCAAAACGGTGTTATCACAGAAAAAGAAGCGCAGGAACTCATTGATCAGTTCATCATTAAATTAAGACTGGTGCGGCACCTGAGAACACCGGAATATAACGAACTTTTCGGCGGCGATCCCACTTGGGTGACAGAAGCCATTGGCGGTGTCAGCATCAATGGCAGACCTTTGGTTACAAAAAATTCCTTCCGTTATCTGCATACCCTGACCAATCTGGGAACAGCACCGGAACCCAATATGACAGTACTGTGGAGCAGAGATCTGCCGGAAGAATTCAAGAAATACTGCGCAAAAATGAGCATTCAGACAGATTCTATTCAGTATGAAAACGATGATGTCATGCGTCCTCTTTACGGCGATGATTATGCCATCTCCTGCTGTGTATCCGCTATGCGTGTGGGCAAACAGATGCAGTTCTTCGGCGCAAGAGCAAATCTGGCAAAATCTCTGCTGATGGCGTTAAACGCAGGCGTGGACGAATTGCAGAAAGTGCCTGTAGTTCCCGGAATCAAACCATTGAAAAACGAAGTTTTAGATTTTGATGAAGTTTGGGATCGTTACAAAAAGGTGCTGGACTATGTTGCAGAACTTTATGTGGATACCATCAATATCATCCACTACATGCACGATAAATACGCGTATGAAGCAAGCCAGATGGCGCTTCATGACGGCAATGTGGAACGACTGACCGCCTTTGGTATGGCTGGCATTTCTGTTGTGGCAGACTCTCTTTCTGCCATCAAGTTTGCCAAAGTAACTCCTGTCCGTGATGAAAATGGTGTGACTGTAGATTTTAACGTGGAAGGGGATTTCCCGAAATACGGCAATGACGACGACCGTGTGGATGAACTGGCAGTGGAAGTGGCAACCTATTTCTCCAATGCATTGAAGAAGCATCCCATCTACCGCAATGCAAAACATACACTGTCTGCTTTGACCATCACAAGCAATGTCATGTATGGCAAAAAAACAGGTACAACACCTGATGGTAGAAAACATGGGGAACCTTTGGCTCCCGGTGCAAACCCCATGCATGGCAGGGACGAAAATGGTGCATTGGCTTCTTTGAATTCTGTTGCAAAAATTCCTTATAGAAATGTATGTCAGGATGGTGTTTCCAATACATTCTCCATTGTTCCTGATGCATTGGGAAAAGATGAAGCGCAGCGTATTGAAAATCTGATTCACATTTTGGATGGTTATTTCTATCAGGGTGCGCATCACTTGAATGTCAATGTCATGAATAGAGAAATCCTTTTGGATGCCATGGAACACCCCGAAAAATATCCTACACTGACCATTCGTGTTTCTGGTTATGCCGTAAACTTCAATCGTTTGTCCAAAGATCAGCAGAGAGAAGTTATCATGCGTACATTCCACGAGGCGGTATAATTAGGAAGAAATAGAATTTGTTTACGACAAAAAGCCAAACGCTTTTAAGAAGGGTTTGGCTTTTTTGTATAAATGTTTGTGCAAGGGTGTGAAAATATTGTAAAAAAATCTTACATTAATTTACATTTATAGAAATAAGTGGTAGTATATAGCGATGCTGAACAAGAGGTGCTTCTGCTATGCTCAAAGATGTCTGAAATACATCAGATAAAGATATGCATTTGGTATCGGCAACGGATTTTGGTCAAAAGTTTATGATTCATAACAAATATAGGATTACATTTTTAGGTAAGAATAGAAAAGAAAATAAACGAACTGAAAAAGAAAAATCAATCCTTTTGTGAATCATTCAACCGTTGCTGGCAAAGGTCAATACATGTTTTTAACCAATGGCAGCTTGTTTCCTCTCTGGCAACTGCACCACCAAGGACCAGGTAATCACTAAAATAGGGTTCTTCCGTAGGTGGAATTGCATCGAACTTCTGTATGATCCGTTTTAGTTTCTGCAATTTTGCTTGATGCAGGGCTAATTGGTGTTCCAATAGTTCAATGCGTTTTTCCGGTGGAAGACAACTGGAAAAGTATAATTGCAATCGAAATTCGTCTTTGGTATTTGGCTGCAATGGAAGTTTTTTGGATTCCCAATGCAGGAAATCGCTGCGTCCTTCCTCTGTAATGGAATATACCTTCTTTTCCAATACAGTGCCAGAGATTTCAACTTCATATTTGACCAGACCTTTTTGTGTCAAAGATTTTAATTCTGGATAAATTTGGCTGTGTTTTGCGCGCCATGATCCCAGAAGGCTGTGTTCAATTGCTTTTGTCAATTCATAGCCCGTCATCTCTTGGCGGTTTAATAACCCAAGGATGGCATATTTTAACGTCCCCATATATTTCACTCCTTAATGTATTACTATGCCATGAAAACTAGATGTATTATATCACAAACAAAGAAACATTTCTAGAATTACATGTTAAAAAAAACATGGAATTTTAAACATGTAAATATTGACATGTTGCAAATGGAGTGATAATATGAGTGCGTGTTTGAAGAGTATCATCTTTACACGGAAACACCCTGGATTTTGAAGCGTAAAAGGAGTGTGATGTGGTTGGAAGAGGATTGTGATTGGAAAGTCCAAAATGGTCGCTGGATTTAATGAAAATTGAAGTCTGGTGTGCCGAAAAACCTGAGGGGATACAGATGTATTTCCCTCATAATGGTGATATGAAATTATAGAATGAAATTTTTGTAAACGCTCTTATGAAAAAAACGACAAACAGGTGCATCAGCACAAGGAGTTTGCCGCGTGACTAGAAAGAAGGGATGCGGCGGCAAAAATTCAAAAAAGAAAAAACACCAATGAAAGTACAGAAAAAAGATAACATCACAGCGGAAAAAATCAAAAAATGTTTGGTAATTCTATTGTTTGAATTGCCCTGCATGTTCTAAAAAGATATTGGGTATAATTTCCTACAAAATGAAATCATTTCTGCCGATTTCGGAGAAAAAGACGAAAATAAAAAAACACTTACATGACCCACAAGAAATTACTACAATATTTCTTGTGGACAAAAAAGGCAGTAATGGAAATAAAAGGAGGATAATTATGCCGCAGAATAAAAGAGAAAGTTTGATTTATACCGTATTGATGTGTTTTGTAATGGTGTTTTGGATGAGTATGTATAATGTTACACTCCATATGGGCAGTCCGTCATTGGATGTATTGAGAGAAGGTTGGCTTGGTTTTCCCATCGCTTACATATACGCTATGTGCTTTGACTGGTTTTTGGTATCTAAACTGGCAAAAGGCTTTGCCTTCCGTTTTTGGTAAAACCTGAAAGCAGTACACTGCGTAAGGTCATTTGCATTTCCTCTTGTATGGTAGTACCCATGGTCATTGTCATGAGTTTATATGGCGGTTTGGAAATGTGCGTCAGAACGGGAGAATGGGGACAGCTTGGTATGATTTGGCTGACCAATATCCCCAAAAACTTTATCATGGCTTTGCCATTTCAGCTGCTCATTGCAGGACCCATTGTTCGGAAAGTATTCCGCAGTGCTTTTCCGGTAGGGAGTGTACAGTAATCGTAAAAAAGGAGTAATCATATGGGAAGTTTAGCAGAAGAACTGATGAACGAGCTGAACTGTGAAACGGCATTTACCATTCCTGTGTTTGGCGGGATACCGGTTCCCGAATCCGTGGTAGCTACATGGATCATCATGGCTTTTCTTGTAGTGGCTTCGCTTTACCTGACCAGAAATCTGCAAATCGTGCCAACAGGAAAACGTCAGGTTTTTGTGGAATCCTGTGTGACATTTTTACAGGATTTTTTCACGGGGATTTTTGGTGAACATGGCAAAAGATATGTGCCATATCTGGGAACGGTGCTTCTGTTCATAGGCTGTGCGAACCTCATCGGACTTTTTGGCATCAAACCGCCAACAAAAGATCTGAATGTGACAGCAGGACTTGCCATCATGAGCATTGTGCTCATTGAGTACGCAGGCATTCATCAGAAAGGTGTGAAAGGCTGGGTTAAAAGCTTTGCAGAGCCTATGCCAATCATTACCCCCATTAATATTTTGGAAATCTTTATCAAGCCGCTGTCTCTTTGCATGCGACTTTTCGGGAATGTATTGGGTGCATTTGTTGTTATGGAATTGATTAAAATCATTGTACCAGCAGTCATTCCAGTGGCATTCAGCCTGTACTTCGATATTTTCGATGGACTGATTCAGGCTTATGTATTTGTATTCTTGACCGCTTTGTTTATCAAAGAAGCCATAGAGTAATAAAAAGATGAAATTAGGATATTCAAGGAGGAAATAAAAATGACAACTTTAATCGCGATTGGTGCAGGTATTGCAGTATTGACAGGTATTGGCGCAGGTATCGGTATTGGTATCGCTACTTCTAAAGCAGTAGAATCTATTGCAAGACAGCCCGAAGCAGAAAGCAAAATCAGCAAAACACTGCTGCTTGGTGCCGCACTGGCCGAAGCAACTGCAATTTACGGCTTTGTTATCGCATTGCTGATTATCCTGTTCTTAGGCTGATAAAAGGAGAATGTGGAAATGTTAACGCTGAATTGGAATATTATTTGGACTTTTGTTGATTTGATCGTACTGTATGTCCTTATGAAAAAATTTCTGTTCGCAAGGGTACAAAAAGTTCTGGATCAGCGGCAGGAAATGATTCAGGGACAGATGGATCATGCCAAAGAGCAGGAAGCATTGGCAAACCAGAATCTCCAGCAGGCACAGGAAACCGTGGAAAATGCCACAAAAGAGGCAAGGGAAAAGGCGCAGCGCATTTTGGAAGCAGCCAGCAAAAAAGAAAAAGAACAATTGCAGGCTTCTGAAGAAGAGGCAAAACGCATTTTGATTTCATCCAGAAAGCAGGCTGAGCAGGAACGAAAAAAACTGCTGGCAGATACTCAGGATGAAATGGTTACCATTGCCATGCTTGCAGCTAGAAAAGCAGTGGGAAACAATATCAACGAAGAAAAAGAAAAAGCGCTCTTTGAAGATTTGCTGAAGAAGGTAGGTGAAGCGTGATGGCAGAAAATTTCACAAAAGAATTTTTTGAAGAAAATCGAATTTTGAAGGCGATCATTCATTATGCCAAAAGACCTTCTGAAGGAGATTTACAGGAGCTGAAAAAAATCCTCCAGAAAACATATAATGCCACAGACGTGGTACTGGAGGAACATCAACATGATGACATTCTGGGCGGTTATATGCTCCAGATTGGGAATAAAGTTTTTGACAATACATTCAAACTGACTTTTGATAAACTGGAACGTCAGCTTCGGAAAGAAAAAGGCAGAGAAGATATCATCTCCATTATGAAAAGTGATATCAATGGTTTTGAAGATGAATTTTCCATTGAAGAAGGCGGCTATGTACACCATCTTCATGATGGGATTGCTGCGGTAAAAGGTATCTCCAAAGCCATGTATGGTGAAATCGTATTGTTTGAAAACGGTCTGAAAGGTCTGGTACAGAATATCGACGAAACAGAAATCCTTTGCATGGTTCTGGGTGATGAACAGACTTTGACAGAAGGTACCCGTGTGCTGCGTACCAAACGCAGAGCCGGTATTCCCGTAGGGGACAGCATTCTGGGACGTGTTGTGGATGCCCTGGGTGCGCCCATTGACGGTAAAGGTGAAATTGAAGCAAAAGATTGGTATATGCTGGAAAGAAAAGCTGCCGGCGTTATTGAAAGACAGTCTGTCAATGTTCCTTTGCAGACAGGTATCATGGCGATTGACTCCATGTTTCCCATTGGTCGTGGTCAGAGGGAATTGATCATCGGCGACAGACAGACTGGTAAAACAGCCATTGCCATTGATACCATTCTGAACCAGAAAGATAAAGATGTGATCTGTGTATATGTAGCCATTGGGCAGAAAGCCTCTACCATTGCACAGGTAATGACCAATTTGAAAAAACATGGTGCAATGGACTATACCGTTGTTGTTGCGGCAACAGCCAGCGCACCGGCGGCATTGCAGTATCTGGCACCTTATTCCGGTACTGCCATTGCGGAATACTTCATGGATCAGGGAAAAGACGTTCTGATCATTTATGATGATCTGTCAAAACATGCGGTGGCATATCGTGCACTGTCACTGTTGCTGGAACGTTCTCCAGGACGTGAAGCATATCCCGGTGACGTATTCTATCTGCACTCCAGACTGCTGGAACGTTCCTGTCGTATGGATGAAGCCCATGGCGGCGGCTCCATTACAGCACTGCCCATTATCGAAACACAGGCAGGGGACGTTTCTGCGTACATCCCTACCAACGTTATTTCTATTACCGATGGTCAGATTTATCTGGAAAGCGATTTGTTCTTTGAAGGCTTCCGTCCTGCGGTTAACGTAGGTCTTTCCGTATCCCGTGTAGGTGGTGCGGCGCAGACAAAAGCCATCAAGAGCGTAAGCGGTACCCTGCGTATCGACTTGGCACAGTATAAGGAAATCGAATCCTTCTCCCAGTTCAGTTCTGAACTGGATACCAGCACAAGAGAACAGATCGAATATGGTCAGCAGCTGATGGAATTGCTGAAACAGCCTTTGTATCAGCCAAAATCTCTGGAAAGACAGGTTATTACCCTTTGTGTTGCCACTAGCAGAAAACTCCTTGGTATTCCCAAAGAAAAAGTTGCTGGTTTTGTATCTGACTTTTATGGATACATGGAAGAAAATAAACCTGAAATTCTGGAATTTATCAGAAATGAAAAACAATTTACACCGGAACAGAAAGAAGCTGTTCTGGCAGAATTAGACGTATTCAAGAAGGAGCAAGGATATGGCAAGCAGTAAAGAAATTCAGGATCGTATGAAAAGTATTTCAGACACCATGAAGATCACCAATGCAATGTATCTGATCTCCTCATCCAAATTGCGAAAAGCAAGAAAAAATATGGAGCAGGTGCATGATTACTTTTATACCATTCGCCGAAGCATTGGCGATATTTTGCATCATATACCAGAAATGGAACATCGCTTTTTGGAACCTGTAGATGGACCCAATTTTGCCGGAAAACGGGCTTATATTGTTATCACGGCAGATAAAGGTCTTGCCGGGGCATACAATTTGAACGTGGAAAAGAAAGCAGAGCAGGAATATCACGAACATCCAAATGCCCGTTTCTTTGTTGTTGGGCTGGTTGGTCGCCATTATTTTCAGCACAAACAGATCCCCATCGAAGAAGACTTTTTGTATTCTTCCCAAAAGCCTACCTTACAGCGGGCAAGACAGATTACAGTTGACTTGCTGGAAGAAGTGCGTAATGAAAGCGTACAGGAAGTGTACATCATTTTCACACGTATGAAAAATGGCTTGCAGTCAGAACCTGTCATGATGAAACTGCTGCCCCTTTCTCGTGAACAGTTTCATCATAAAGATATGGGTCTGCCGGAAGGTGACGAACCGGAAGTACCGGAAGAATTTTTCCCGGATGCGGTTTCTGTGTTCAATCAACTGGCACCTATCACCATGCAGGGTATTATTTTCAGTGCATTGACAGAAAGTTACTGTGCCGAACTCAATGACCGTATGGTTGCCATGGATGGCGCAACCAAAAACGGAACGGAAATGTTACAGCAATTGCAGCTGCAGTACAACCGCTTGCGGCAGGGCAGTATCACACAGGAAATCACAGAAGTCATTGCTGGTGCGAAAGCCCAGAAAAAGAAGCGGTTGTAAAGGAGGAACTGGTGTATGGAACAAGGAAAAATCATACAAATCATGGGTGCTGTTGTGGACGTGCGTTTTCCACAGGAGCATGTACCCAAAATTCAGGAAGCACTGACTGTTGTGGTAGAAGACCATACACGGGTAATGGAAGTAGCACAGCAGTTGGGGGAAGGCGTCGTGCGCTGTATCATGATGGATACCAGCGAAGGTCTTTCCAAAGGATTGGAAGTTACCGCAACAGGTGCCGGTATTACGGTTCCTGTTGGCGAAAAAGTATTGGGCAGAATGTTTAACCTTTTGGGGGAACCCATTGACGGCGGAGAACCTGTGCAGTCAGAAGAACACTGGTCTATTCACCGGAAAGCCCCTGATTTTGAAAAACAAAGCCCCGCAGTAGAAATACTGGAAACAGGCATCAAAGTTATTGACTTGCTGGCACCTTACGCAAAGGGCGGTAAGATTGGTCTGTTCGGTGGTGCTGGTGTTGGGAAAACCGTATTGATTCAGGAACTGATTCATAATGTAGCAACAGAACATGGCGGTTATTCCATCTTCACAGGCGTTGGCGAACGTTCCAGGGAAGGCAATGACCTGTATTGGGAAATGAAAGACTCTGGTGTTTTGAGTAAAACCGCACTTGTATTCGGTCAGATGAATGAAGTACCAGGTGCCAGAATGCGTGTTGCAGAAACAGGCTTGACTATGGCAGAATATTTCCGTGACAGAGAACATCAGGACGTACTGCTGTTCATCGATAATATTTATCGTTTTGTACAGGCTGGTTCTGAAGTATCCGCATTGCTGGGTCGTATGCCTTCTGCCGTTGGTTATCAGCCTACACTGGCAAATGAACTGGGTCAGTTACAGGAACGTATCACTTCCACAACAGATGGGTCTATCACTTCTGTACAGGCAGTATATGTGCCTGCCGATGACTTGACTGACCCTGCGCCTTCTACTACATTTGCCCATCTGGATGCCACAACAGTATTGTCCAGAAAAATTGTGGAACAGGGTATTTACCCCGCTGTTGACCCCTTGGCATCTTCCTCCAGAATTCTGGAAGCGGACATCGTAGGGGAAGAACATTATCAGACAGCTATGAAGGTACAGCAGATGCTGCAGAAATATCAGGAATTGCAGGATATTATCGCAATTCTGGGTATGGATGAACTGAGTGATGAAGATAAACAGACTGTTTATCGTGCAAGAAAGATTCAGCGTTTCCTGTCTCAGCCATTCTCTGTGGCTGAAAACTTTACAGGCGTTAAAGGTGTATATATCCCTCTGGCAGAAACTGTACGAGGATTCAAAGCCATCGTATCTGGTGAAATGGATGACTATCCAGAAGCAGCATTCTTCAACGTCGGCACCATTGATGATGTGAAGAAGAAAGCAGAACTGATGGCACAGGGCGCATAAGGAGGCGGCAATATGACACAGTTTCAATTGAAGATTTCCTCCAGCAGTGGTCTGTTCTATGAAGGTACCTGCGAAAGTTTGGTAGTGCCTACCAGCGATGGGGAATATGGCGTTCTGGCGAACCATGTTTCCATGGTAATCGGTATTGCCATTGGCATCCTGCGTTACAAAATGGATGGAAAATGGTATTATGTGGCTGTTGGACAGGGATTTGCTCGTGTCGTAGGGAATACAGTCACCATGGTCGTAGACAGTGCCGAAAGACCGGAAGACGTTGACGCAAAACGTGCGCAGGAAGCAAAAGAACGTGCGGAAGAACGCATAGCTTTGCAGACAAGCCGAAAAGAGTATTATCGCGGTCAAATGGCTATGGCCAGAGCTATGACGCGTTTGAAAATCAAAGAAAAGAAATTTATGTGATAATTTTGATGAAGTAGTAGTATGGAATGAAAAGGCAGAGCCGTGGACGGTTCTGCCTTTTCTGATGTGATATGGGAAAATTAAATTTGACGGAATGGAAAACAAGGACCATAATGGAATCAGTACAGATTGTGAGGAGAGGATTGAATGCGGATATTGGTTGTAGAAGACGAAATGGATATGAACCGTTTGTTGGTAAAGACACTGAAACGAGAAGGATATAGCGTAGACGGCTGTTTTGATGGAGAAGAAGCTTGGCTCCACCTCATGGGTGCGGAATATGATGCTGTGGTACTGGATGTGATGATGCCCAAAAAGGACGGCTATACGCTGATACAGGAACTGCGTGATAAAGGAAAAGACATTCCTGTATTGTTTTTGACTGCAAAAGACAGTATCGCAGACAGAGTCAAAGGATTGGACTTAGGGGCAGACGATTATTTAATTAAGCCCTTTGATTTTGATGAACTTTTGGCAAGAATTCGAGCAATGACACGAAAACATGTTGGGAATAGAAACAATAGTTTTACAGCGGGAAATTTGACGATGGATGTGAAAAGCCATGTTGTCACAAGAGATGGGAAAGAAATCACTCTGCTGCCAAAGGAATTTTCTATTCTGGAATATCTTTTGCGGAACAAGGGGAATGTTGTATCCAGAGAACAGATTGAAGATCGTATTTGGAATTATGAGTATTCGGGCAATTCCAATAATGTGGATGTGTATATGAGTAAATTACGGAAGAAAATTGATGATGGATATGACACAAAACTTATCCATACCATCCGCGGCGTTGGCTGGGTACTGCGCGAAGACGAACAAGGGGGAAAATCATGAAACGTGTTTCCATTAAGCTGAAAATCACCATCTGGTATTTCATACTTATGACCATTATGAGCGTGCTGATGATTGGTTTTCTTTGGTTTGTCAGCAATGCGGTTACAACCCAGACAGCCATGAACAATGTATTTCAGGTGGTGCGCAGCAATTTAGATGAAGTGGATGTAGCAGATGGAAAATTGCAGCTGGGTAATGAATTCCAGTTTTATCAAAATGGTGTATACACTGTAATTTATAGCCAGAAAGCATCTTTGCTGGCAGGACAGATACCTGCGTCTTTCACTGTTTCAGAACCCTTTGAAAATGGCTTGACGCGCATGGTTTCCAATGGAGAGAATCGGTTTTATGTTTTTGATCTTTGGTGCCCATTTGGCTGGGATGATGGTGTGTGGGTAAGAGGGGTCATGGAAGTATCTGAAGATACTCTAATGATTCGAAATCTGGTTATGAGTTCCGTTGCAGCCATGCCTATCTTTATTCTGCTGGCTACCATTGGCGGTTATTTGATTGCAAAGCGTGCTTTCCGGCCGCTGGAACAGATGATACAAAAAGCAGATACCATTAGCGAAGCATCTGACTTGTCTGCACGAATGGAAATTCCGGAAGGAAATAATGAATTTACCAGATTGGCAACGACTTTTGATAAAATGCTTGAAAGGCTGGAAAAATCTTTTGAAGCGGAACAGCAGTTTACTGCCGATGCTTCCCATGAATTGAGAACACCTACTTCTGTTATCAAAAGCGCCTGTGAGTATGCGAAAAAATATGAAGAAACGCCGGAAGAACGAGCAGAAACCATTGATATGATTTATCGGCAGGCAGTAAAAATGTCGGATTTGATTTCTGAACTCCTCAGCATTACCCGATTGGATCAGGGAACGGAGTCTGTGAAATTTGCGCCTGTAAATTTTGTTGGATTGATTCATAAGACTTGTGAAGAAAATGGATATGACCTTACAAGATTCCATTTTGCATTGGATGAGAATATGGTGTTGCAGCTGGATATGTCTTTGATGGGACGGCTGATTCAGAATCTGGTGGAAAATGCTATCAAATATGGAAAGCCGGATGGACAGATTTGGATAAAGCTGGAACAGAAGGGCAATGAGGTTTTGTTCCATGTGCAGGATGATGGCATCGGCATTGCCAAAGAGGAACAGGAAAAAATCTGGAAGCGTTTTTACCAAGTGGATGCTTCTCGTACTGGCAAACGTGGTGCAGGCTTGGGGCTTTCCATGGTACAGAAGATTGCGGAACTGCATCATGGATATATGGAGTTGGAAAGCACACTGGGAAAAGGCAGTACATTTACACTTCATTTGCCAGCGTCACAGAAATAAGAAAAAATTTAAAAATTCTTTCCAAATTTCATGTTTCTTTCATGTTTGCAGGTTATGATAAGTACAACAAAGAAAACAAACATAACCGAAGCAAAAAGGGAGGCGTTTATATGAAATATTTAGGTAGATTGACAGTAATGACAGCGGCAGCGTGGATGATGACAGGCTGTGTACAGCAGACAAAACAGGCAGAATATCTGGGCGTTGATGCAGCAAAAGCCATTGCGTTGGCAGCGGCAGATATTACGGAAAGTGACGCCGTGTTTACCACAGCGGAATTGGAAGAAAAAAATGGACTTTCCTACTATGAAATTGATTTTACTGTAGGTGGTCAGGAATATGATTATGATATCGATGCCATCAGTGGTAAGATCATTGAGAACCAGACAAAGGCAGTGGACGATACAGCAGCAAATGAAGCTACCACAGCAAATACCACAAATGCCGCTTCTGACGGACAGGTGACACTGGAAGAAGCTAAGGAAATTGCACTGAATCATGCTGGATTGACTGCCGATGGAGTAACTTTCATCAAGGGCAAACTGGAACGTGATGACGGCAGAGAAAAATACGATATCGAATTCTATACTTCTGATTTCAAGGAATATGACTACGAAATCGATCCTCAAACAGGAGAAATCCTTTCTTATGACTATGACGCAGAAGATTATGCACCTCAAAAATCATCTACAGGAAACAGCAGTGCCATTACAGAAGCAAAAGCTAAAGAAATTGCAGTAGCGCAGGTTTCCGGTGCTACAGTGGATGACATTCGAGAATGGGAAGCAGATTATGATGATGGACGTCTGGAATATGAAGGTAAAATCTATGACGCAGATACAGAATATGAATTTACCATTGACGGATACAGCGGTTCCATCATTAGCTGGGAAACAGAACCTCTGCGCCGCTAAATAACAATCAATTACAGCAAAAACGGTTAAAGCCTCTTGGTTTTAGCCGTTTTTTTGTATTGGCGTAATTTTAAGGAATGCGTAAGAAAAAAGCCTTGACTATGAAATATTACTGATGTAATATTTAGAAAACTATTTTTTTGGTTTGAAATATTACATTTGTAATAAAATGAGGTGGAATGAATGTATAGAAAAAGGTTACTTGTTTTATGTGTGCTTGCTGCAACTTTGGGATGTTCCTGTGCAAAGATAGAAACAGAACTGCCCATAAAATCGAATGTTGATACGCAAACATCTTTTGATGAAGAAAAATCCTCTCAAATTATTGTCATTTCATTGGAAGCAATGAAAGAACAGGCTAGCAATCCTTCTGAAACGAAATTAGAGAAGGTAAAACAGGTTATGCAAAGACTGGAAGAGCAGGGATATGCTGCTGTAGACAGCAAAAATCAGATCAATATGGTTTGTGCAGATCAGGCAATTGATTTTTGTCAGGCAGTGGAAGAAAAGCAGCAGGATGATTTTATGCTTACGGTGATTTCAGATACTTTAAAGTGGACTATATATGATTTTCATTGTGAAGATGGAACTGTTACTGTAGCAAGAAATATCTATCAATACGAAGATGGCAATATGCAACTGGAAGATTCAGCCGTTTACACTGCTTTAGATTGGAAATACACAGCGGAGGGATATATCATGTTTTCCGGAAGCTGGTATTCAGAAGCATATTACCTTTTCACACTGAGTGATATGCAGGAAAAAGTTGCTCTGCGTGTCCTTCCTTTGGATGAGAAATACCGCACATTGAATGAAACTTATATGATGCCCATTAGCTATGTAAAAAACAATATGTTTCTGGTGGACTGGAGTGAGGACGATTTTTCTGCCCTTGATTTTTATGATCTGTTTGATATTTTTTACCGCCAGATTTACGGAAAAGAAGTGCCATATGGACCAAGTGATAACTTAGGTATGGGTACAGTATATCAAATTCCAAAGGAGGAATTTGAACATACCATTATGACATATCTGAATATCGACAGCCAAACATTACAGCAGAAAACATTGTATCATGCGGATACAAAAACATATGAATATCGTCCACGAGGTTTTTATGAGGCAGAATATCCAGAGCATCCATACCCAGAAGTGGTTGATTACACGGAAAATGCGGATGGAACCATTACGTTGCTTGTAAATGTGGTATTTCCCTATGAGGGTTTATCCAAAGTCTTTTCTCATGAAGTGGTGGTGCGCCCGCTGGAAAATGGCGGTGTGCAATACGTTTCCAATCATGTGATACCGTCAGAAGATAACGTAGAAGAAAGCTGGTATAAGCCGCGGCTGACGCTGGCAGAATGGGTGGAAGTTTATGGAGCGGAATAAAAATGAAATGATAAAAAGGCAGGCGAATAACTTATGAAAGAACAGATTGAAAAACTTTATGAAAAATACAGACGAGGGAGATTAAAAGCGGTTATCATATGCGTAATTGCTTATTTTGCCATGATGGGCGTTGTCAGCATGTTTTTAGGCAGTCCCTTTCCTCATAAAACACAAATTTTATTTATGGAAACCATGGCAAATGGATGGGTGAATACCCATGGATATTTGCTGATTCTTTGCGGCATTATTGGAATTATTGTGGGCATGGGCAGTATCATATATCAAATCCTCCGTGATTTTGGGCAATTCGATAAGATTCTCTTAGAAGAATGTGATACAAAAAAATATCTGGAACTCATGGAATATGCTGTATCTTATGGAACAGATATAAAACGGAAAGATTTCCAGAAGTCTGTTTTTACACTGGCGCAGCAGCGGTATGTATTGGCGCTGATGGCAGAGCATTGTTTTCCTAAGGCAATGGCTTATCTGCAAAATCATTGGCAGGGCAAGAAAACGACAAACCTTTACCAAAATACAGCATTGAGTGTGCAGCTGGCATCCTCTTTTGAAAATAGTAACGAGGAAGAATTTGCAGAATTGTATCAAAAGGGTGAAAAACTATTCCGTAAAAATGGAATTTTCTTAGAAAAGAAATTGTTTTTGGAAGGGAAGTATGCTGACGCAGTGGAACTCCTCCAGAACATCCAAAAGAAAACAAATTATCAAGAAGTGCAAAGACAGTATATGTTAGCCATGTGTTATGAAGCATTGAAAGAAACGGAGCAGGCGTCTATCTGTATGGAATATGTTGCAAAATACGGAAATACCACGCCATGCAGATATGCAGCAGAACAATGGAAGAAAGAAAATGCTTCTATAATATTGTCTGAATTGATGACAGAATAATTGAGAGATCACTCGGGGCTATTATATAAAAAACAAAGAAAGCTGGAATTCCTAAATTAGTAAAGAATTCCAGCTTTCTTATATTAATCTTTTATTTTATGGCAAAATATGCTGATCGGATAGGATGGAAAGTGCGATTTCAGATGCGCGACTGCCTGTAGCATTTTCATCAGACTGAATGTTGCAGGCAAAGATGTATGCGTGTTGTCCATCTTCTACAGAACCCACAAACCAGCCATTTATATCTTCGCCATTGACTCTTCCTGTCCCTGTTTTTCCGTATAATGCAGTGTCAGAAGAAGCAGAAAGTTGGATGGCTTCTTTGACGGCTTCGATATTTTCAGGTGCAAAATCAAATTCATTTTGATATAGTTTCGTCAGCAGTTCCACTTGTTCGATGGGGGAAATCTTCAGGGAAGATTCCATCCAATAGGAAGAAATATCTCCTGTGACATCGCCATTGCCATATCCGATTTTCTGGAAATATGCAGCAAGACGATCACTGCCAAGCTGGGCATCTAAGGTCTGAAAATACCAGTTTACAGACGATGCCATGGCAGAGGATAATGTCTGGTCAGCATTCCAAGCAGCAAACGGATTCGCTTGTCCATCCCATGCCATGAAAGAATGGTCAGGCGTTATGATGCCTTCCTCCAGAGCGAATAACGCATCATAAATTTTATAGGTGGAATCAGGAGAGATACGCTTTTCCGCCTGTTCCATATTGTAAATCTGCCATGCATCTTCTTCCAAATCATACAGCACAAAACAGCCTTCATCATCTCCAAAATAGGTTGAAAGGTCAACAGAAGTGATATTTTGGGAGGTTGTATTCCAGTCATACTGGTCCTGTTCTGCACCATAAATAGAGAATGCCGGAGAGATACCCCATAAAAACAGCGCAGCACATATGAGAATACACATACTTTTCCGCTGTTTCTTTTTTGTTGGCATTTCATATTGAACAATATGCAGGATACGCCTTTTCATTTGTTTTTTGCTGTTTATAAGACTTGCGGCTGCTGGAAAGGTTTCCAGTGCGTTTCTTTCTGCAAAACGCAGCAGAGTGTTTCCGTATTCCAAGTGCTGGGGCATATCCAGCATTTCCAATACAGCTTCATCACATGCAATTTCCTGTATGCTGCGCATTTCTTTGAAAGCGAAACCAACGAATGGATGAAACCAATACACAATACCAGCTAGATTGATGAAGTGGTTTACCAGATTATCTTTATGTTTCTCGTGTGCCAATTCATGCATCATTATGAGTCGTAAATCCTCCACACTAGAATCGTTCATTATGGAAATAGGGATATAGATTCGTGGTTTCCAAACTCCGACCAGTATGGGAGTGCGCAGAAATGCAGTGCTAAAAATGGGAATTTCTTTTGTAATACCGCATTCTTGCAAGCAGGAAACAAATAATTGGCGTACATTGTCATTCTGCACAGGCAGAGCAGATGTTTCTAGTGTTCGCAGATGCAGGTAGGAACGGCAGAACTTGATGGCTGTAATGATCATCCCGCAAAGCCAAATGCTTGCTAAGAACCATCCTAAAAAAGAATCGGAATCTTGATTGACTGAAACAGCAAAGTCATTTGCGAAGTTAAGAGCAAAATCTTTGGTTTCTCCAATATTTGAAGTGGGAACAGCCGTTGTTTTGGAAAAGAGAAAACTGTTTCCCATCGTTGGTACCCATTCCCAAATGCCTTTCAGCGAAAAGGGAAGAAAGGGTACAGCCAGCAGACATAAAAATAAAAGCCAAATCTGATATTGCCTGCGAGGCGGCAATGTTTTTCTGCATATGTGTTTCAGTAAAAATAATATGCCGATGACTCCGCAGAGATAGATATTGCAGATCAGAAAACGAATCATGAAAAGAAACATATCATTCGCCTCCTTTTCTGGAAAGAAGGGTGCGCAGTTCTTCAATGTCGGACTTCGATAATTCATCATCCTCCAGATAAGCAGAAACCATAGCTGAAATATTGCCATTGAAATAGCGGTTTAAAAAAGAATCGCTTTCCTGTTTGAGATAATCCTGTTCTTGGATAAGGGGTGTATACACAAATACCCGACTTTGTTTTTCATATGTGATGGCGCCTTTTCCCGCAAGGCGTTTGATAAGTGTGTGGATGGTTTTGGGGCTCCAATCGGTACACTGTAATAATTTATCTGTAATCTCATTGGTGTTAATGGGGGCATATTTCCAGATAACTTTCATTACTTCATATTCTGCTTCCGAAATTTGGGGAAGTTTTTTCATAAATATCACCACTTTTTAATCTTACAACTGTAATATATATTATAATTTCTACTTTGTCATAAGTCAATTTAGAAAAGCGTAGGGAGATATGTTTGATATGTTTTTATCAAAAAATATATGCAAATATGTCGTAGGCATATGGTATAAAAATGCCGAAATTACAAGGTATTGTAAGATTTCAACCAGAAATGAAAAGTGAAATTTACCAATTTTTTGATAGACAAATGTATGCAGATGTGTTATATTGTTGGCGGATGGTATTCGGAAAGAAGCTGTACCGCGATTATTTTATTTTTTATAATGATTCAGGATCGTATTGAAGACAAGCGATACCGGAAATGACAGATTTTTTATGCCATCACTACCCGGAGAGGAGTGAAGGGCATGAAAGTTGGTTTTATTGGTGCAGGGAAGGTAGGTTTTTCCCTGGGAAAATATTTGAAGTCCCACGGCGTAGATGTAGTGGGTTATTACAGCAAAACACCAGAATCAGCCAAATCAGCAGCAGATTTTACAGAAACAAAGGTCTATGATGCTATTCCTGATATTGTGCGGGATAGTGACACCCTTTTTGTGACAGTGCCGGATGGGCAAATTTGTATGGTTTGGGATTGCATAAAAAATCTGGATATAAAAAATAAAAATATTTGTCATTGCAGCGGCTCGATTTCATCAGCCGCTTTTTTTGATGGCGAAAAACTTGGTGCATCCGTATATTCCGTACATCCGCTATACGCCGTAAGCAGTAAATATGATACATACAAAGAATTGGGACAGGCTTATTTTACACTGGAAGGATCGGCTGACCATCTACAGGAAATGAAAGATTTGCTCCGGGATGCTGGCTGTAAAGTCATTGTGATGGACAGTGAAAATAAATCTCTGTACCATTGCGGAGCCGTTGTTGTCAGCAATTTGGTAACAGGACTCTATTCTTTGGGCGTACATATTTTGGAAAACTGCGGTTTTGAAGAGAAGGATGCGCAAAAGGCTTTGATTCCATTGTTTTTGGGCAATGCACAGGCTGTTGCGGAAAAAGGTCCTGTGGACGCACTGACTGGACCAGTGGAACGGGCAGATGTTTCTACCATAGAAAAGCACATCCAATCTATTCAAAACATTTCTGATGCAAAAGCGGGAGCAGATTTAATGAAAATCTATCTTCTTTTGTCAGAGCAGTTATTGGCGATAGCAGGAGAAAAACATCCCGAAAGGGACTATGTAAACGTTGCGGAGGTTATCGATGATGAAAAACACAGTATCCACATTTAGAGAACAGAAGGCAAAAGGCGAAAAAATTTCCATGCTTACTGCTTATGACTATTCCACAGCAAAGCTGATGGACGAAGCAGGTATCAACGGTATTCTGGTTGGGGATTCCTTGGGAATGGTTATGTTGGGTTATGAAGATACGCTTCCTGTAACTATGGAAGATATGATCCATCATACAGCCGCTGTGTGCCGCGGTGCAAAAAACACATTGGTTGTAGGGGATATGCCTTTTATGTCCTATCAGGTATCCGTTGAAGAAGCTGTTTACAATGCAGGCAGACTCATGAAAGAAGGCAGATGTCAGGCGGTGAAACTGGAAGGCGGCGCAAGTGTATGCCCGCAGATCAGAGCCATTACAAACGCTTCTATCCCAGTTATGGCGCATATCGGTCTGACACCTCAGTCCATCAACGCTTTTGGTGGTTTCAAAGTACAGGGCAAGAGTGAAGAAGCAGCGAAAAAACTGCTGGAAGATGCCAAAGCCGTAGAAGAAGCAGGTGCTTTTGCAGTGGTATTAGAATGTGTTCCTGCAAAATTGGCTGAACTGATTTCTAAATCCATCTCCATTCCTACTATTGGCATT
Organism: Anaerotignum lactatifermentans; assembly: GCF_014982935.1. Classification (NCBI taxonomy): domain Bacteria; kingdom Bacillati; phylum Bacillota; class Clostridia; order Lachnospirales; family Anaerotignaceae; genus Anaerotignum; species Anaerotignum lactatifermentans. The sequence continues at coordinate 41,871 of NZ_JADCKK010000012.1, forward strand.
GGTGCAGGCGCAGGATGCGATGGTCAGATTTTGGTATATCAGGATATGCTGGGACTGTTCTCTGACTTTACACCAAAATTCGTAAAGAAATATGCAAATGTTGGAGAAATGATGACACAGGCGTTCCGGGATTATATTGCAGATGTGCAGGAAGGTTCTTTCCCGGCTCCCGAACACACCTTTGCCATTTCTGAAGACGTCATCAAAAAGTTATATTAAGGAGAAGAAAAATGAATATTGTAAAAACCATTTCTGAAGTAAGAAACGAAGTAAAGAACTGGAGAAAACAGGGGTTGTCTGTTGGTCTGGTACCCACCATGGGCTATCTGCATGAAGGACATAAAAGCCTCATTGACAGAGCATGCAAGGAAAACGATAAAGTGGTTGTCAGTGTGTTTGTCAATCCTACACAGTTTGGTCCCGGTGAAGACCTTGCCACATACCCCAGAGATATTCAGAGGGATGCGGCTCTCTGCGAAGATGCAGGCGCTGCGTTGATTTTCAATCCTGAACCGGAAGAAATGTATTTTGATGACTTCCATACTTATGTGACCATGGAATCTCTTTCTGATGAACTGTGCGGTAAAACAAGACCCATTCATTTCAGAGGGGTCTGCACAGTGGTAAGCAAACTGTTCCATATTGTTGCGCCCGACAGAGCGTATTTCGGTCAGAAGGACGCACAGCAGCTTGCTATTATCAAACGTATGGTAAGAGATCTGAATTTTGACATTGAAATCGTAGGCTGTCCTATCGTCAGAGAAGCAGATGGACTGGCAAAAAGCTCCAGAAATACTTATCTGAATCCCGAAGAAAGAAAAGCTGCCCTTGTGCTGAGCAAAGCGGTAGGTTTGGGACAGGAACTGATTCAGAAGGGCGAAAGAAATGCGGACGTTATCGTTGAAAAAATGAAACAGCTCATCGAAGAAGAACCTCTGGCAAAAATCGATTACGTGCAGGCGGTAGACGCTATTTCCATTCAGCCCGTTGCAGAAATCAAAGGAACTGTATTGGTTGCCATGGCAGTTTATATTGGCAAAACAAGATTGATTGACAATTTTATCTATGAAGCATAAAAGATTCTTTTAAAAATATATCGATTCAGAAAATAATGTAAAAAGAAAGCTGGAATCCTTGAATCAAAGGGTTTCCAGCTTTCTTCTATTTATCTGAATGATACAAGGAATGCGTTCTTCTAACGGGACCATCGCAGTTTCTTTTAAGAAATTAAGGAAAAGCACTATTTTCTCAAGTGGAAGCTGCTTTTTTGTTTGCAAAAGGAAAGGGAGAAAACTTTTCAATTTTCTCCCTTAAATTACAAAACTATGATAGGTGATGTATTATCCAGCTTGGTGTGTAGTTTTTGCTTGCTCCAGATATTGTTTTTCCAGATAGTTGATGATAGCTGAGCGAAGAAGAATACCCACTACTTTATTGTCAGATACAACAGGTACTTTTTTCACACCTGATTCGCCCAATAGTTTGCAGACTTCTTGGATGGATGCGTCTGCATCAATGGTAATGGCTTTTTTGGTACCGATTTCCAATATATTCAGATGCATGATGGTGTTGATTTTTTCACGGAATTCAGCATCAGGGTCCCAAAGATATTCCATAAAGAGTGTGGAACTGTCTGTTGCCATGGGAGCCAGTTTTCCTTCTTTCATATATCGCATGATGTCGCCATCACTGATAAAACCAATGGCAGTACCTTCTTTGGAAAGAATGGGAGCACCGCTGATATTTTTTTCGGAGAAGAAGGCAATGGCATCATAGACAGTTGCGTCTTCCTGCAAAGCATATACTTCTTTTTTCATATAGGGTGCCAATGTATGGACTTCTTTTTCAGGTGCTTCTGCAGAAGCTGCTTTTCTAAGTTTCCGATAATACCGGTCGGAATAAACAATATAGATAATCCCGCCAACCACATAAGCGATGGCTGTCAACGCAAAGCCTTTCTGCAAACCAATGCTTTCCTGTAAGCATCCCATCAGCAGGGAGCCGATGCCAATGCCGATGTCGTAGGAGAGTAAGTAGGTAGCATTGGCAACGCCTCGTTTTGGCGCAGGTGTGGTACCAGTAACGAAGGATTGAAAAAGTGGCTGCAAAATGCCATAACCGATACCGAAGAAGAACCCTGCAATCAGCAGATGTGCACCTGTTGTCAGGAAGATGTAACTGGTCATGGTGATTACCAGAATGATCAGACTGATGTAAACAAGCACACGATGTTTGCCGGCATCAATCATTTTCTGTGTAGAAATTTTAGACAACAGCATACCGATCACAAGGCAAATATAGAAGTAAGGAAGAAAAGACATGAGATTTTTTTCCTGCGCCAAAATGGAAGAGTATGCGATGACTGCCCCGTAAGGAATCATGAGGAAAGTCATGTTGAACATAAAGGGCAGTGCGGGATTATAGATGGAATCTTTGATGGAGAATTTTTTCCGTTTTACTTTGGGATATTTGATTCTGCAGCAGGACACGCAAATCAAAGCAATGACGGAAATGGCAAAGACTGTCAGGAAAGAAGCCTTGCTGTCCAGATGGTTTTGTACCTGAATGCCCACATAAGGACCTACTGCCATCCCAATGGAAATGGTGAATGCAAATCTGCTGATGCCTTCCGTAATTTTTGTGGGAGGCAGTACATCGCTGGCAAGTGTCATTGTGGCAGAACCGCAGACAGAATATACAGCGCCCATATACAGACGGATGACAATCAAAGCGCCAAAAATGGGGAATGCGATAAAGCTGGGAAATGCCAGACAGAACAAAGCCAGAAATAACAGATAAACACGATAACGGCTAAAGTTATCCAGCAGATATCCCGCAATGGGACGGAACAGAATGGTTGCAACGGACATGGCAGTCAATACAATCCCGATGCCAGAGCCGGTGATGCCGATTTCCTGACAATATACTGGAATGATGGGGATGGAAGCATAAAAGGCTGCCAGTACCAAGAGGTTGATAATAAAAAGCAGTATAAACTTTTTATTCCAGATTTTTTGAATGGTTTCCATATGAATACAACTCCTTTTTTAACCAAAACTAGTGGCAATTGCCACTAGTTTTAATATAGCAAAGAATGGTTCACAAGTCAATAACTAGTTGCAATTGCCACCAATTAAGATTATAATGTTTCTGTAAAAAGGAGGTTTTATTATGCCAAATATCATTGAAAGTCCCTTTAAATCCATTTCGATTTTATATCGAAAATCCCATATGTGGCTCAATAACTGTTGTTTGCAGCATAATCTGACAGCAGCACAGGCTGTTGTGATTTTAATCATTTGTGATTTCAAACAACTGACACAAGACGAAATCACAAAGCGTTTGGCTCTGGATAAAAGTGTTATTGCAAAAACGGTTACAAAGTTGGTGGAGCTGGGATTTCTGATTCGTACGACCAATGCAAAAGATAAGCGGACATTTGACATTCAGCCCACAGAAAAGTCATGGGAGGTATATCCTTTTATTAAGGAAGAGATTGAAGCTACCTTTCAGCGGATGACCCAGCGGATGACAGAAAAGGAACGGGCAGAGTTTAAAAGACTTTTGTCGATGGCAGCAGAAGCGTCCATTGATCAGGAAGACTGAAAAAGTGGATTTACCTAAATGAAAGAAACAAAAAGGATACGTATTGTAATAGTGAATGATATATGCTAAAATAAAGATAAATTTTTGGATTTGTATTTATTAAGGAGTGAGTGTATGCCAAAGGTTGCTTATTCCGAAGAAGAACGGCAGCAGATTCGAGATGATTTGATTCGAACAGCTTTGGAACTGATGGCAGAGCAGGGGATTCAGCATACGACAGTGGAACAGATTTATAAGAAGGTCGGCATATCCCGTACATTTTTTTATTCTTTCTTTCCTACCAAAGAGGATTTGGTCATTGAAGCCCTTTATTATCAGCAGCCCAAAATCATTGCTTACGTAAATCAGCTGATGTCAGATCCGGCTTTGACATGGCATGATGCCATGAGCCGGTTTATATATTCCTGCTGTAAGGGCGCAAAAAGCGGCTTCGCCATTATGAGTATGGATGAACAGCGAATGTTATTTCAGCGGCTGTCAGAAGAAAGCTATAGAATGTTTCGGAAAAAGCAGGCAGTTCTTTTTGGAAAAATACTGGAATGTTTCGGAATTGAACCCAGCAAAAAGCGCGTGGATTTGTTTATCAATCTGTGTTTGACCATCATCCTCATCCACCGTTCTGTTCCGGAGAGATTACCATTTTTTGTACCGGAAGCCGCAGAAGAAACCACAAAATTCCAAATTGATGCGGTCATCAATCATTTGGAAAAATGGAAGGCATAGTGCCATATTGACAAAAGCATATCCGTCCGAGTAATCTGACGGATTTCTTTATACATAAAATAAATACAAATTCTAAAATTTATTTTTATTTTAGTTCGTAAACTGCTGCGATGATGTCATTTTATTGTGGCAGATAAAAATATTATTTTAAATGTTTAGGAGGGAACAAATATGGGATTTTTCGGAAAATTGTTTAAAGGACCTGAAATTGACATGGAGAAAAGCAATGCCAATGCGAAGAAAATGCGTCAGCTTTTCAATCAGGTAGTGGAAAACGGAGATACATATCAGCTGATCTTCGGGTATACGGAAGACGTTGCCTGGTTCAATTATGGTTTTGTCCATGGCAGCAAAACCCAAATTGGCAATCTTATCGTAGGCTGGAATGAAGAAACGAAAACCATTGTTGTGGTTCCTACAGTTCCAGACCTTTCTGGCTGTGGTGATCCTGTATATTACCGTCACTCTGAAATCCTGAAGGCATATCGGAATAAATATCCTACCGATGCGTTTATTATTTATCCTGATAAAAAGGCATACATCGGTATCAATGCTTATGATTGGCTGGAAGATGAAAAACTGTATGTATATGTATCTCAGGAAAAAGAATTGGCAGCCTTTACAGAATTTTTCATGAATCAGTACGCAACGAAATGAGGCGCATAGATTGTTAAAAGAAATTGGCGGTATTTTTGTTTTTCTTTTGGTCATCGTAATTTTTGGAAACATTTGGTTTCATTTCATAGAATCTATATTGCAGAAGATCAAGAAAATCATTCACCGACATGAAAAGCCTCCTGTGTGGCATCCTCTTCCAAAGGAAGATACGCAGCAAGATGAAAAAGATGCCTGAAAATGGGGGAAGGCGCATCGGAGAATGTCATTGAAAAACTGCATATTGTAAAAACAGCGAAATTGGCTGGAATAATTCCTATGATTATTAGATACTCCTTGTTTTTTTTTATGACAAGGAGTATTTTTATGGAGATTTGATTCAAAGAAGTATTGATATTTAGATATATCCTGCTTTTAGAGAGATTTTTTATTGAAATTAGAAAATTGCGTTCTATTTAGATGGATATTTGTTACTACAAACCCTCCCAAAATAGAAGATTAGGATTAGATTATTTTTTTTCAAAAAAGGTTGACTCTCCAGTTACTGTATCAGGTAAACTGTATTCATATTGGTATTCTGGATGTTTTTTTATCTATTTTGAATTTTATAATACAGCTTATTTTGAAAACAGAAAGCCAGTTCCTGCTGTTTTCGATGATCTAAGATATTTGAAATTCTCAAAGAAAGGACGGCGATATTTCATGGATAACAGTTGGTTACGTTCTGTACCAAAAGAATTACAAAGTTTACTTTTGGAAGACTTACTACAAAGTTCCCTTGTGGGTATTAATATTACAGATGGGGAAGGAAGAGTGTTGTTTTTAAATGACATCCACAGAAAAATCACCGGTCATGACCCACAGTTATACTTGGGGCGCACCATGAAAGAAATTGTAGAAGATAATTTGATTTCAGAATCAGCCACACAAATTGCGCTGGAAAAGAAACAAACGGTATTTATCAATCAGGTATCATCCCATAAGAATAAATATTTTCAGGTCAAATCTGTGCCGTTGATGAATGATAAAGGTGAAATCCTGTATGTGCTCAATTATTTGCTGGATGCATCAGAATTAATCAAATTGCGTGATAAGCTGGAAAAAGCAGAAAAGAATAACGAACGACTCATTACCAGCAATGAACTGCTGCGTCAAAAACTCAATCAATCCGGTGAAATCATTTATCGAAGCAAAAAGATGGAACGTGTTGTGGAAATGGCAACAAGAGTAGCAGAATGCGACGCCTCTGTACTCATTACAGGACCATCCGGTTCCGGCAAAGAGGTCATTGCCAACCTGATTCATTCCTATAGCAGACGCAACAAAGGTCCTTTTATTAAAATCAATTGCGCTGCTATTCCAGAACATCTGCTGGAAAGTGAGTTGTTCGGTTATGAACCGGGTGCATTTTCAGGGGGGAATCCCAAAGGGAAAAAGGGACTGATTGAAAGTGCTCAGGATGGTACATTGCTGTTGGATGAGATTGGGGAACTGCCATTGCCGCTGCAGTCTAAGCTTCTTCGGGTGCTTCAGACACAAAAAGTACGTCATGTTGGTTCCAATAAAGGAATTGAAGTAAACTTCCGTCTGTTGGCTGCTACCAATGCAAATTTAAAGGAAATGATCGAACAGAAAACATTTCGGGAAGATCTTTATTATCGACTTAATGTCATTGATATTGTCATTCCCGGACTGGATGAACGTCGAGAAGATATTGTGCCGCTCTTGAATCACTTCTTGGATTTGAATAATGAAAAATATCATGCCAAGAAGATTTTTAGCAATGACGCTTTGAAATTCCTTGCAGGATGCAGTTATCGCGGAAATGTGCGGGAATTGCGCAACGTAGTGGAAAGAATGGTAATTATGAGCAGAGAAGATGAGATTACGCTGTCTGATGCTTCCATTGCCTTCGCGGCTATGAATGTAAATGAGCAGGGATTGCCGGAAGAAGCTGCGGAAACGGAAGATTTCATCTTCGGAGAGGGGAGTTTGAAGGAAAAAGTGGCTGCTTATGAAAGAAAATTGTTGCAGCAGTATATGGCAAAATATAAAAGCGGTGCAAAAGTCGCAGAAGTTTTGCAGACAGACCAGTCTACAATCTCGAGAAAGTGCAAAAAGTACAATATCGTAGGAGAAGCATAACAGAAATAGGTTGCATATTTGCATAGTAATTTGCGTTTTTGCAAGTTCTTTGTGAATATGCAATTTTTTTGGCTGAATTTAGCCATTTTCTGGTTATTGCAAAACTGCATTGGTCTATGCAAAACTGCAAGATTCCCATTGAAAAGGTATGGGAGCCTATGAGAAATGGGATTTTATTTGTATAATAGGAATGATTCTATTTGAACAAACCAAGCTTTTTTGTTTCTTTTGTATATGAAATTGGTAAATCTTTTGGTAAATATATCTACAAAAAAACTTTGAAAAGTGAATGGTTTTGGCACGGGAATTGCTTTTTATATAGGCATGAAGAGGGGATCTTTGATACCATCTTAAAAAGTTTACATTTAGAAAGGAGAGATTATAGTGTACAAATGTAATGTAAATCGAATGGAGGATAAAATTAAAACTTTTTCTCAGTTTGGCGATGCTGGTCATGGGGGAATCACCAGATATTCCTTGTCAAAAGAAGCAGAAATGGCAAGAGATGAATTTGTAAAGAGAATGAAAGCCATCGGTGCTGAAATTGAAACAGACGATTTGGCAAATATCTATGCAACCATTCCGGGCTCCGATCCAAATGCAAAAAGAATCGTAATGGGTTCTCATTGCGACTCCGTAAAAAACGGTGGTAACTACGATGGTATTCTGGGGGTAATGGGTGCCATGGAAGTTCTGGAAACTGTTGTTGAACAGAACATTCCTCATAAACATCCATTGACAGCAATGATCTTTACAAACGAAGAAGGTTCTGAATTCCCGCCTTGCATGATGTGCTCCGGTATTCTGGCACATGATTATATGCCTGAAAGATTCAAAGACAACTTCGAATACAACAAAATGATGGCTTCCAGATCCATTCTGGACCCCAATGTGACTTTTGGTGAAAAACTCAGCCAGTTTAAATATAAAGGCGACATCAAAAACAGAATGTCTCCCGATAAATATAAAGCGCTGTTTGAACTGCATATTGAACAGGGACCTATTCTGGAAGATGCAGGAAAAGATATCGGTGTTGTTACCTGCGTACTGGGTCAGATGATCTACAGAGTAAAATTCTATGGTTTTGCTGCACACTGTGGCACATTCCCTATGAAAAAGAGACACGATGCATTCCACGCAGCAGCAGAAGCACTTTGCTGGCTCCATGAAGAAATCGATAAACTGGGGCATGAAGATCTGGTATATACAACTGGCGAAGTTGTAATCCATCCTTGTGTAAATACAGTAATCCCTGATTATTTCGATTTTTCCATTGACGTAAGACATGAAAATCCGGAAGTTCTGGATCAGGTTCGTGAAATCCTGTTCCAGCTGCCTAAGAAAAAATGGCAGCAGTGTGACTGTGAAGTTGTTCTGGGCTGGAACCGCGATACAGTTTACTGGAATAAAGAATTGGTTGGTTATGTAAGAGAAGCAGTGGAAGAACTTGGCATTTCTCATATGGATATCAATTCCGGCGCTGGTCACGATGCGCAGTACATTTCCTATATGATTCCTACCACAATGATTTTTGTACCTTCTGATAAGGGTCTGTCCCATTGTGAACCGGAACATACTTCTGTTGAGCAGTGTACAGATGGGGCTTCTGTTATGCTCAACGCAGTACTGAAACTGGATCAGGCGTCTGAATAAAAAATTCTGAATAACATATATCGAAAATTGTATGACTTGGAAGGAGAGAAGCAGTATGAAAACTTTGATTAAAAACGGTATGATTCTGACTACAGAAAACGAATTCAAAAGTGATATTCTGATTGTTGACGAGAAAATTGCTGCCATCGGCAAGAATCTCTCCGAAGAAGGTGTTGATAAAATCATTGACGCAGAAGGAAAATATGTATTCCCTGGCGGTATTGACCAGCATGTACATTATTCTTTCGTATATCAGGGCAGTAAAGTAAGAGGTTTTGAAACTTCCAATGCACCTGCTTTGGGCGGCACCACAACTGTAATCGAATTCGTAAATCAGGTACAGGGCAAAGGTCTGCTGGAATCCATTGATGAATTCAAAACAAAAGATGTAGACGGTATTGCCATGGTTGACTACGGTTTCCATATCGTTATGACCGATCCCCGTCCGGAAGTCATTGAAGAAATTCCGAAACTGGCTGAAGCTGGTTATCCTACACTGAAATTATTTATGGCATATAAAGGACAATTTTTCCATGCTGATGATGATGCCATCATCCAGGCACTGACAAAAGGGAAAGAAGCCGGCATCACTGTTATGGTTCATGCAGAAAATGGTGATATCGTTGACTTCCTGACAAAGAAACTCATTGCAGAAGGCAAAACAGGTACATACTATCACGCTGTTTCCAGACCTCCTGTATGTGAAGCAGAAGCTACACGCCGTGCGATTTATCTGGCTGAAATGGCAGATGCACCTATTTACATCGTACACGTTACATGTAAAGAAGCATTGGATGAAATCAGAGCTGCATATCAGAGAGGACAGTCCGTATATGGTGAAACATGTGCCCACTATCTGCTCTTTGATGAATCCGTACTGGATCAGCCCAATTTCGAAGGCGCAAAATATATCTGTTCTCCCGCACTGCGCACCAAAGACCATCAGGAACCTTTGTGGGAAGCCCTGAACAAAGGCTGGCTCAATGCGGTAAGTTCTGACCACTGTGGTTTTGACTTTGCAGTACAGAAACATATGGGCTTTGGTGAAGGCAAATCCTTTGCAGATGTTCCTAACGGTGCACCTTCTGTACAGAACAGAGTGAATGCTGTATGGACATATGGTGTATGCGAAGGCAAACTGTCCAGACAGGAATTCGTAAATGTTATTGCAGCTTCTCCTGCAAGAGTCAATGGTTTGACAGAAAAAGGGCACATTGCAGTAGGTTATGATGCAGATATTGTTGTCTTTGACCCCGATTACAGAGGCGTTATGGGCGTTGCAAACTCTCTGGAAGGCGTAGACTACAGCATTTACGAAGGCATGGAACAGAAAGGCAGACCGGAAACAGTACTGCTGCGTGGTCAGGTTATCGTTGAAAACGCAGAATATGTAGGTAAGAAAGGTCAGGGCAAACTGGCAAAAGGCAAACCTTTTGGCTCTGCTTATGACAAATTCAAAAAAGCATAAACAAGGAGGAATCAGATGAAGTCAATTACTTGTTTGGGCATTTCCACAGCCGTATGCTGCGCTGTATGGTCCTTTTTATCACCGGAAGTTGGATTGTTGAGCTGGGCTGGCTTCGCTGGATGCACATCTTATTTTGCCTGCCCTGATCACGGTTGGAAAGGCGTAAAATCTGCCTTCTTCTGTGTCATGAGCGGTATTGCCTATGCACTGCTTACTTTGTACTTGAATAAAGTATTTCCCTCTTTCGCCGTAAGTTTGGTGGTTGCATTGGTGACAGTACATCTGATGTGTATCCAGAGTAAGATTCCTATTCTGGCATATATCCCTGGTACATTCTTTGGTTCCTTCTCCACATTTGCTGCCGGTGGTGATCTGATCATCATTCCCTGCATGATTCTGGGGATTATCTTAGGTCTTTGCTGTGATAAAGGCGGCGCATGGCTGTTCAAGCTGGTTGGAAAAAAAGAAGATGTAGAATTAGAAGAAGCAGAATCCTAAGGGATTCATAACAGAAAAGGGAAGCAATGATATGCTTTCCTTTTCCTTTCTGAAAATAACAATATATTAGATTTTTGATACGATAAGGAGGCGGTAATATGTATTATTCCAATATGAAATCTGTAGATATCAGCAAATGTATATTATGTCATGACGCGGTGTGCACAAAAGCTTGTCCTGCAATGGACCCAGCAAGAATCATTCGTGCGCTACGATTTGATAATGCTGCAGGCGCATCTATGATGCTGCCCAAAGAAGATGTATGTCTGCATTGCGACGGCAAATGCCAAAATGTCTGTCCAGCAGAAGTTCCCATTCAGAAATTGATGTCTGGTCTGCGGAAGGAATTCCCGGAACAAAAAGAAATTCCCGGTTTGGACGATGTAGATTTGAGCTGCGATATCTGCGGTGTAAAATTGGAAAATCCGTTCATGTTATCTTCCTCCGTTGTTGCCAGCAACTATGAAATGACAGCCAGAGCCTTTGAAATGGGTTGGTCTGGTGCTGCTTTTAAAACCATCTGTCTGATGGATATTCGTGAGGCTTCCCCCAGATTTTCAACAGTAAAGACAGGTGAAGGTTCTTTCTATGGCTTCAAAAACATCGAACAGCTTTCTGACTACGAATTAGAAGAAAACCTGAATTTCTTCAGAGAACTGAAAAAGAATTATCCCTCCAAAGTCATTCTGGCATCCATCATGGGCAGAAATGAAGAAGAATGGACATATCTGGCAAAAGTTGTAACAGAAGCAGGGGCTGATGTCATCGAATGTAACTTCTCCTGTCCAAACATGGAAGCGAAAAATACCGGTGTGGACGTTGGGCAGGACCCTGAAACTGTAAAACGCTATGTACAGGCTGTGCGCAGAGGGACAAATATTCCGATTTTAGCCAAAATGACACCCAATGTGGCTGATATGCGTCCTGCTGCAAGAGCCGCTATTGAAGGCGGTGCAGACGGGATTGCGGCAATCAATACCATTAAGAGTATCATTAATGTAGATTTGGATACTTTCACAACCGCACCTGCCGTCAATGGCAAATCTATGGTCGGCGGTTATTCTGGTGTTGCTGTAAAACCCATTGCACTCCGTTTCATTTCCGATATGTATAAAGATCCTGCGATTCGTGGTCACCATATCAGTGGTATGGGTGGCATTGAAACTTGGCGCGATGGTATGGAATTTATTGCCCTTGGTTCTGGAAGCTTGCAGGTAACAACAGCAGTTATGCTCTATGGTTATCGCATCATTGATGATTTACTGTTGGGAACAAAAATCTACATGGCTGAAAACGGCGTAAAATCTATTTCTGAACTTATTGGTCGCGCAGTAGATGGCATCGTAGAAAACGACGAAATCGAAAGAGATACCATCGTTTATCCGAAATTCTACAGAGATCATTGCGTTGGATGCGGTAGATGTTATATTGCCTGCCGGGATGGCGGTCATCAGGCACTGAGTTTTGATGAGGAAACACATCGTCCTACTTTGATTCCTGATAAATGTGTAGGTTGTCATTTGTGTGCACTGGTTTGTCCAGAACATGCGATCCGCGGCGATGGTAAACGTATGGGAAAGAAAAAGAAATAATAATTTCTTTCTATAAAACATTTCTGTAAGATTTATAACAATGGGTAAGGCACAAATCCTGAAAAAGGTTTTGTGCCTTTTTCAGTTTTATCATTTTATTTTTGGTTATCAATTACACGAAATGTGCATAAATATCACAAAAACAGGTGAAATATAATGAAATTTATGCTAAAATATAATATAATTGTGAAAAACAGGAGGTGCGGCTATGTTTCGTATCGCGGTTTGTGATGATAATGATGCAGTTTGCAGTGCAATTGAAAACACCATTGATGGCTTTTTTAAAACAGAAAGCATTCATTATGAAATTGACAGTTTTCAATCGGGAGAAGAATTGTTGGAAGAACTGAATGATCATGTTAAATATGATTTGATCTATTTGGATATTGAATTAGCGCAGTTAAACGGCGTAGCAGTTGGACGTTATATTCGAGAAAATCTTCTGGATGACTATACACAGATTGCGTTTATTTCTGCAAAGCCATCCTATGCTTTGGAATTGTTTCAAATTAGACCCATTCATTTTTTGGTAAAACCATTTACACCCAGACAGGTTATTGGTATTTTGGAAAAAGCTATGGAACTGCAAGGCCGTCAAATCAAAATTTTCAGTTATAAAACTGGAAAGGTTGAAAACAGAATTCCCTTTAAGGATATTATGTATTTCAGCAGTGAAACCAAAAAGATTATTGTTCATACGAGAAATGGAAAAGATTCTTTTTATGGAAAATTGTCAGAACTGAATCTACCTGATACAGAATTCATACAGATCCATAAATCTTTTATCGTCAATAAGCAGTACGTGAAGCGTTTTAAGTTTGATAGTGTGCTGTTGAGCAACGAGGAAGAGTTGCCTATCAGCAGAGCTTATCGGAAAATAGTCAGAGAAAATCTTATGTCATAATGAAGTGAGGAAATAGAAATGATATTGGAGTATCGTCATATAATTTATTTGATTGCGAATATATTTCGTGTCTTTAGTATTAATCTGTTTTTAGAAACCATTTTCTCTAAAAACAATTTACGGTGTTCACAGGAATTAAAGCGTACAATTTTTATATTGTATTATATTTCCAATAGCTTTATTTATTTGCATTATCGAATTCCCATTATCACAGTGTTTTCTAATTTGTGTTTGTTTTTCTTTCTGACTTTGCCTTACTACAGCACAATGTGTAAAAGAATATTTGTAGTATTTTGCATCTTTTTATTAGGAATATTATGTGAAACCATTGTTTCAAGATCGTCAATATTGATTTTGGGGCATATTCCTTCTATTGAAGTGATTACATACACCATAAGCAATTTTCTGTTTTACATTGTAGTGATTTTGACAAAAAGTATTTTGGGGCGGGAAGAACGTATCTATCAAAAAGGACGTTGGGCAGTATTGATTATGATACCAAGTATTTCTGCTTTCACAGATATTTTGGCTTTATATGGAGGGTATGAACAGTGGATTACTGTCAGTGTGATTTTCTGTTTGTTTTTAATCAATATAGCTTTTTTCTATTTATATCAGATTGTTGTATCCAATTATGAAGTTGAAATACAGAATCAATCATTGATGCTGCAAAACAAAGCGTATCAACAGCAATTGGATATGATTCATGCTACAGAAGACAGTCTGAAAAGAGCCAGACATGATTTTAAGAATCATTTGATTGCATTGGAAGAGCTTTCGAAATCCGATGAAAGAACAGATCTTCAGGAATATTTTCAAAAACTTGGCAGAGAGTATCAGTTATCTGAAGATTATATCTGTACTGGCAATACCATATTGGATGGTCTAATGAATCATAAACTAAAAATTATGACGGCAACAGGAGCGGTGATTGATACAAAAATGCAAATCCCTGAAAATCTTGATGTCAATTCTTTTGATCTTGTGGTGGTGATTGGCAATTTGTTGGACAATGCCATTGAGTCGCTAAGCAAGCAAAAGAAAGGAAGTTTCCAAATAGAGATCAGTTATCGGCAGGGGACACTTTTGATCAACGCAAAGAATACATATGAAGGGGAAATCATCCGAAAAGGCGAAACATTGATTTCTACCAAAAAGAATGCGACAGAAGCCCATGGTATTGGGTTGAGCAATGTACGACGTGTCATCGAAAAATATGATGGGGAAATGATGATTGATACAGAGGATAATTTGTTTAATGTGCATATTATTGTGTATATATGAATAAAAGGAACTGCATTATACGACAAATGTGCTTTCTTTGTCAAAAATGGAAAATACATGGGTAATTTTGGCAGGTTTTAGAAATGCGTAAAAATTCATTTATAATAGAGTACGCAATATATCTTTTATAGAATAACGGAGGGTGATTTTATGAAAAAATGGAATTGGTTTAATTTCAAAACAGATATGTGGAAAGTAGTGGCATCTTTGGCACTGATCATTACCACAGTTTCTGTAAATACGACATGCATGTTCGAATATTATCAGCCTAAAATGCCGAAAGGAAGCGAAAAACTGAAACATATCTAAGGCATTGAGGGTACGAGGTGATTTCTATGACAGAAAAAATAATGGAAAATGTATGGAAAGGAATGAAAACCACAGGTAACGTCGATGAAGAAGATAAGGAAATATACTTGTTTGGTTTTTATCAGGGACTGATTTTTCTGTTAAATTTGGTGACGGCTCTGTTGACTGGAATCATCTTGGACATGTTTCTGGAAAGTGTGCTGTTTCTGATTTGTTTTATACCGCTAAGAATTTTTGCAGGAGGATATCATGCAAAAACACAATTCAGATGTTATGTGATGTCGACAGTTACGACGGTGATCCTTTTGTATCTGATTGCGTTTTTGCAGAAGAATATGGGGGTTGAAGCAATAGCGTTATATATCATTGCAACATGTATCATTTGGAAATTAGCGCCTGTTCAGGACAAAAATAAACCATTAGACTTAGACGAGCAAAAGAAATACCGCAAGAGAGTCCACAGTTTGCTGATTATTATCAGCTGTATTTCGGGATGTCTGTATTTTTGGGGAATTTATGTCGTTCCGGCGGTGGTTGTATGCGTTGTTTGCCAGTTGTCCATTGTTCTAATATGGGGAAAGTTGAAAAATCATGCACACGGCTGCACATCAACTGTGTGAGAAAGAACAGAACATATGGTAGGAATAAATGTGCCCATTTCATCTCGTATCGGAAAAAAGAATGTGAAAGGGACCATGTTCCTAATATGCGCAAAGCAAACACTAATCAGCTGTGACTTTGTCCGAAAAAGCGGCTAGAAAAGGTTCTTCTATGGAAAAACATAGAAGAACCTTTTTCGTTATTGAAAATTTTGATGGAATAAAAAAGATAGCTGAAATCCTCGAATGAAAAGGGACTTCAGCTATCTTTTTATATGAAATAGATTTTTGCAGTTCTATTGAAAATCAAGATGAAAGAAATGGTGTACACAGACGCGCAACCATTAAACTATGTTATGCCATATGCATCATACGGAATATCAAGCTTTTATACTTTTCCAATAAAGATTCAAGTGTTTCTGAATTATACTCCCGATACAGTGTCGGATTTTGTAAAGAGTGCGAGGTGGAAGTATTGATGATCCGTATTAGTTCTTTATCATGAATGATATACAAGTGGGGACCAATTCCAGTTTCATAAGCACTGTAATTCTTCAAAAATATCTTTTTATCATTGGCATAAACAGAAATGTGCGGCATGAAGTCACTGGCAAATATATTTTCATCCAGAATGACAAATTTAATATTCGGATTCTTTTTGGATACCTCGATGATGTTCTTGATATGTGCAATTCTTTCTTCAACCTGCAATTGATAGTGGATATCCGTATAATAGATTTCTCCAGAAGTGATGTATTCATATAATGAGGAAAGAAGAAAGAAAAAGCAGATTTCCTGATTTTCAAAAATTTCTTCCCATGTGATCTGCAATGTACGAATCATAGATTCTGTGATATCCAACTTTGTATTGGATTTTGCTGTTTCCACAATATGGTCAATGGTTTCCGGAGGCAGGAGAAACTCAAATCCGTACGTATTAAAAAAGTGGAATTTGCTGCCGGAATAAAATTCCGTCCGATAAGAACGGTTGATTTCTTTTGATGTGCAGGAACGGAGCAAAAGATCCTGTGAAGTCATCTTCTGAGAGAAAAAAGAAAACAACGTTTTTACATCATTTGGATTTGTGATATTTACAGAGAAATCCAGATTGCCATGTTCATCTATAGATAGTATGTCAGCAAAGGCATCTTCAACCACAATGGCATTGGTTTGTTTTAAGTTCTTTCCATTATAGAATTCAAAAAACACTGTTTTATTTTTACTTAACAAAAGATACAGCTGCTTCATATAGTAAGCTGGATTTCTCTCAAATTCTTCTAAATCCAGTGCAGCCAGACAGCGAATGCGATTTTGCGGGCTTTTGGATACCATTTCTAATGCATTTAAATATTGAAAGGATTTGCAGATATCAATGGTCCACACAATCGTGAGTTCTTTTTCTGTTTGCAATAGTGTCTGACGAATATTGCGGATCATATTTTCCAAAACCTGTGTGTGAGAAAAGAGGTTGCTTTCCATGGATGGTTTCAGCACTTGCGCAGACTTGCTGTCCTGTGTAGAGGAGTGGCGATAGCAGACACTTAGAGCTGTTTCAATAGAATCTGATAAGAAATCGAAGAGATTCTCCGTATCTGTTTCTTTTTTTTCAATCATATCAGAAAAAGAAATGAAAAAATCTTCCACCCGATCCTGCATCACAATTTCGTTTGCAAATACTTTGGACAATTTTTTGTTGATGACAGAAATGGTACGTGTTGTTGGAAGAATCCCCTTATTGCACCATTTGCTGATATAAGAAATGTCATAACCCGTTTCGTTGGCAATGACCATGATTTTTGTATTGGTAAAAATAATCAGTTTTTTTAAGAATTCACCATATGTCATATTGTTTTCCCCCAAAAGTTCTTCATGGCATGTCATGCAAAAACAGAAACCTTGTTTCCAT
The DNA here is from genome assembly GCF_014982935.1 of Anaerotignum lactatifermentans. NCBI lineage: Bacteria > Bacillati > Bacillota > Clostridia > Lachnospirales > Anaerotignaceae > Anaerotignum > Anaerotignum lactatifermentans. Next base: position 59,173 of record NZ_JADCKK010000012.1, read on the forward strand.
ATATTCGCTTACACTGAGAAAATGAAATATCCCCCAATATTTTTTTCAACAGTTACATTTTTTACAGCAGATTTTAAGATGTTTGCATGCTGTCATTTTCGATGCGGTTGAATTTTTCCAATCAAATATCTGATTCTCACTTTCAAATCTGTTCAAATTCTACTGTTTTTACGAAAGTGATTTGATGAAATTATAGCATAGCTTTTCCAGTATGGCAAAAAGTTTTTCAAGATTTTAGTACAAATTTCGCTGAATTAATCAAGTTTATCGGAAAAAATAAGATTTATTTAATAATATTGAAGTTTTATTTGAATTTTTGAATCAAAATCAGTCAATATATTGTGTTTTATTTCAAACAATCATATGGATATAATGGGAAATACAAAACAGCAATGCTTCTGGTGATGTTCGCCGGAGCAATTGTTGTAAAATGCTTGTAAAACATGAACAAACAGATTTTATGATTTTGGAGGGAAAATTTATGAAACCAATGAGAATGCACCATGTAGGTATTGTACTGCCTGAAAAGAGTTATGCACAGGATCTGATCGATATGTTCGGTCTGGAAGTAGATTACACAGGATTTGTAAACGCATATTCTGCAGACCTGATTTTCACAAAGTACGGTGAAAAAGAAAGTCCCATTGAATTTATCATTCCCAAAGAAGGGGTACTGACAAAATTCAATAACGGTAAGGGCGGTATCGCTCACGTAGCTTTTGAAGTGGATGACATTGAGTCCTGCTCCAAAGAATTGATCGAAAAAGGCTTCGAAATGCTGGAAACAGAAGCAGTAGAAGGGACAAGCGACATTATTGTCAATTTCCTCAGACCCAAATACTCCCACGGGATTTTGGTTGAGTTGGTTCAGACAGTAGGCGAAATCCAGAGAGACTAACGGATTCTAAGCAGCGCGAGGGCTGATGCTTCGGTCAGAGCGCTGCTTTGGCTTCAAAAAGGAGGTCGTAATATGCTTCAGTTATTTATGGCAATTTCACCGATTCTCATTGTTATGATTGGTATTGTCGGATTGAAAAAGCCTGCCACAATCGTTTCCGCAATCGCACTGATTTACACTATCTTTGTCACAATGTTTTATGGGAAATTCAAGCTGGAAAATGCAGTTCTTTTCTCAGAAACAACAAAAGGTATTATCGAAGGGGCAAAAATGGTATTTATGATCTGGTCAGCCTTTCTGATTTTGAATATGCTGATCAACACGGGTGCCATGGACAAGATCAAAGAGATCATTGCGAACCTGACACTGGATAATCGGAAACAGTTTATCATCATTGCGTTTTGTTTCGGCGGATTTCTGGAAGGGGTAGCTGGTGCCGGAACACCGGCAGCCATTGCAGCTCCATTTTTGGTAGCTCTTGGCATCCCACCTGTATTTGCGATTGTTGGCGCACTTGTTTTTAATGGAATTGCCGCATCTCTTGGCGCAGCGGGGCTGACAACCATTGGTGGTTTCGCAGCGTTTCTGGATGTTGTTGATGTGATGGATATTTCGAAATATACCTCCTTCATCCATTTCTTTGGTGCATTATTGGCACCGATTCTGGTACTTGTAATTTTATGGGGCAAAAAAGCATTGGACAAAGGCATCGTTAAGTTTGCACTGGCAACAGGCTTTGCTTATGGCTTCTTTATGGTTTTGGTTGCTACTTTTGTTGGGGCAGAGTTCCCCACAATCTGTGCAGGTCTTGGTTCTTTGATCGTTGCCATCGCTTACATCAAGTTATTCTGTAAGAATGAAAGCATTCCTGAGGAATATCAGTATGTGATTGATGAATCTAAGGGCAAAAGTACCATGCCTGCCTGGAAAGCATTGTCTGCTTACGCTATTTTGCTTGTGGCTTTGCCGGCAGTCAGATTCTTTGCACCTTTGTGGTTTATCAAACTTGGTTTTGCAGTATGGATTGGCATTACCATCACTTGTGTTTGTCTTGTATCATCCATTATTCTGCGAGACGTAACTTCCATGCCTGGTTATATGAAAACATCTTTTTGTAGCGTATTTGGTGCATTGATTGCCATGGCATCTTTGGTTGCGCTGTCTAACCTGATGAAAACAAGTGGTATGCTGTCTGTTATTGCAACTGTCATTGCAAATCTCCTTGGACCAGTATATCCTGCCATTGCAGTCATCATCGGCTCCTTGGGCTCCTTTGTAGCAGGCACAACAACAGGCTCCAATATTTTGTTTGCACCCATGCATTATGAAGCATGCACGATTCTCGGATTCAATATTCCTTTGGTATTTGCGGCACAGAGCGCCGGCGGTGCTTTGGGAAATATGATCTGTACAAATAATGTTGTTGCCGTATGTGCGACCGTTGGATTTAAGGGAGAAGAAGGCACTATCATGCGAAAGGTATTTAAACCGATCTGCATCTTATGGTTACTTTACTGTCTTCTGGCGTTGTTCTATGCCTATGTTTTATTCCCAGCGGCATGATTTAAAGAAAATTGCGTATCACTGTATCTGAACAGCAGAAAGGGGTATACCCATGGCAATTTTGGTAATGAACCAGCTTTTTACAATGATTCTTTTGATGCTGGTGGGCGCTATTTTAAACAAAAAGAAATATCTTGCAGCGAATGATGCCAAAGAATTATCGGTGATTTTGGTGAAAGTAGCTGTTCCGGCTAATATGATCATCTTATTACAGAGACCATATTCCCATGAAATCTTTGTAGGATTTTTGAAAGTCTGTGCCGGTACTTTAGGAGTCTGTTTCATCATCACAATTTTGTTTTTCATTATTGGTAAATGGATGAAAATGACTTTCTCCAGCACAACGTTATTTGCTTGCTGTGGGGCATACAGCAACATCATTTTCATGGGACAACCGCTGATTAATGCGCTCTATGGGGAAAAGGAGCTTATCTTCTGTGTAGCAGTGATGTTTGTTAGTACATTGTATTTGTTCACTGTCTGTTCCATATTGCTTTCTTTAGGAACAGACAAAATGAAAGATTCAGCAAAGGTGTTGAAAGATTCTTTCTTAAATCTGGTGTTTATTTCCGGCGCCATTGGGTTTATCTGTTTTGCAAAATCCATTTTGCTGCCGAAAATCATCCGAGATGCGCTGCATTTTTCTGCAAATACCACCGTTTGTCTTTCTATGATTTATATTGGATTTTTGCTCGCGGAGGCAAATTTGAAAGAAGTCATGAAGGATAAACAGGTATATCTATTTTGTTTCCTTAGTTTAATCATAACTCCGATTATAGCAAAGATATTTGGAGGATTGTTCTTAAATGGAATGCCGTTGGCAGTGTTGGTAATCCTTATGGGAACACCGGCAGGAGCGCTTTTGCCTTCCTTCGTGGAATCCTATGGAAAGAGCGCAAAAATGGCATCGCAATATGTGTTTATGTCCACATTACTATCCCTTATCACACTGCCGCTTGTTGCAGAGTTCCTTTGCAAATCATAAAGCTTTGCTTGTTACAGGGTTAACCTGTCATGATATGATTACGGTAGAAAAAACTCTCATGTTTTCTACTTATAAATGTCACCGATGTTGAATGCGTCATAACACCGGTGACCTCCTTTCTAACTGAGAAGATGACTGATTTTTTACTTGGGAAAACAGTCATTATCTCCTTCTTCCATAAACCTCCTGTTTCTTTGGTTCCATGATCCAATGAGACAGGAGGTTTTCCAATATGATAGATAAGTAAGTATGGACAGGTAAATATAAAAAAGCCGGATCCCTTTGCATGAACTGAACCCAAAAAGTTAGACAATATTTTCAAATTAAAATTGTTTAAGAAGCCAGAAGGGCTTGTTGTCTGTAAATTGCAGGTGGCAAGCCCTTTAACTTTGCTTTGATTCGATGGTTATTAT
>NZ_JADCKK010000120.1:0-1844 GCF_014982935.1 Anaerotignum lactatifermentans
TCCGCTCGTTCCTTTCTCCGGTTCTGGACTCGCTGAAACAATGCTTCCTCTATCATTTTGGGATAGAAACCATCCCCCAGATATTTTTTGTTTTCCAGTATCTTTCCCACCATACAGCAATGCCAGATGGCTTTTTGGTTTGCTGTTAGGATGCCTTTTGCTGTTAGGTCTTTTGCGATGGCGTTGCAGGATGCCCCATTGTCATAAGCCTGATAAATGTTTTGCACCACCTGACTGGTTTCCGGGTCTATCTGCGCTTTTCCCTGCACCACGCAATAGCCCAAGGGGATATGTCTTTGCATCCATCAACGCTCCTTTCTATATACTTCCGCTAAAATCAGCCCATTTTTTAATTGAAACTCCAAGCGATTTTCATATACCATCACCTGCTCCACGATCAGCGTAAAGGCTTCTTCCTGAAGTGTTTCCATGACCTTAGGACGCAGCCGAAAGACCGCCATCAGATATTCTGTCTGGGCAATTTCTTCCTCAAAGATGCCTTTGTCCTGCAATTTTCTCAGGTTTCGTCGGGCTGTTTCCAGCTCCTGCTCCAGTGCATTTCGCTTCTCGATAAAAATGGCAGCGTCCATGCTCCCTTCCGAAAGAACTTTCTGAAGCATCTGACACTGCCATTGGATTTCCTGTATTCTGTTTTTCCATTGTTCCTGTTCTTTTTGCCCGTCCTCTGGCGCTGCTTTCAGGGCAGACAGAAGGGGGAGAAAAATTTCTTCATAAGCTCCTGCCAGACGATTCCACAGATGCACAAAGACTTCTTGGATGACCTCTTCCCGAACAGCTTTCTGATCGCACTTTGTCATATCCTGCAAATGCTGTTTACAGCACCACTGGACTGCTTCATAAGGCTTTCCCATATAAATTTTCTGTCGGCGAAAGGTGTTTCCGCATACGCCGCAGCGGATACGACCGCTGAATACATATCGGTTTAGGGAAGACGCCTTATTTTTGGCTGACTGGCTGCGGTATTCATAAATCTGACGCACCGCTTCCGCTCCTTCCTTGGTGATAATGGGCGGATGGTTTTCGGTAATCAGATATTTGGGATATGTACCATGATTATGTTTTCGTGTAAAGGGCAGACAAGAGGTGCTGTATGTCTTTTGATAAATGAGATTCCCTTCGTAGACGGGATTTAAGAGGATCTCCTGCACCACAACTTCATGCCATTTCCCCTTATTCCGTATGGTCGAGATGCCTTCTGCCTGCAATTCTTTGGCAATGGTATAGCAGCCTTTCCCCCCCCAGATACGCCTCGAAAATCCTGCGTACCACTTTGGCTTCTTCCAGCTGTATCACCAATTCCCCATTCTCGCCTTTTTCGTAGCCATAGGCAGGTGTTGAGATTTTATAAGTGCCGTTTTGAAACCGACGCTGTACCGCCCATTTGCTATTGGCAGAAATATTTTCCGCTTCACTTTGGGCAATGGAACTGAGTATGGTCAGCAACTGTTCGCTTTTTTCCGAAAACGTGCTGATTTTCTCTTTCTCGAAGTAGACTTCCACACCCATGTCTTTCAGCATACGAATGGTACTGATACTGTCTACGGTGTTTCTGGCAAAGCGAGTGATGGATTTTGTGAGGATCAAATCGATCTTCCCCTGTTTGCAGTCCTGTATCATTTGCAGGAACTGCTCCCGATAGGTCAATTTTGTACCGCTTTGGGCTTCGTCCGCATAAATGCCTGCCCATATCCAATGTTCTTTTAGTACCATATAAGTGTAAGAGATAAAGCATATCATTTGTGCTTTACCCTCTGCACTTATTTTTTTATGATAAGGGAGTAATTGGTCTGGCGAGGCTCTTTTTGGATTAATCACATCCGTCA
>NZ_JADCKK010000121.1:0-1696 GCF_014982935.1 Anaerotignum lactatifermentans
CACCAGTTGCTTGAATTCTGGTGTATATCGTTTATTTGGTACTCCTTTTGGCATAAAAATCACCCCACTTGTTATTCAGTATATCATACTGTCTAACAAATGGGGTGCAGTTCATGATAAGGATTTCGGCTTTTTTATTTTCTTATGAAGATACTCCTAATTTCACGCTGTTTCTATTTCTTCCCGAAAGGTGCCCAAAGAAATGCCGCTGTCACCAAAAGATATCCCAGATAAATGGCATATGTGACGCTGTTGCTCCACGGAAAACTGCCAGTGGGGTGCCCCAAAGCGTACACCACAAAACACACTGCCAGCACCAAGAGCAAAAGCCCCAGTTTCCGGCTTGTTTTTTTCGTCATCAAAATCCCTCCTATGCTTCAACTTGCAGTTTCCGCCAGGAAAACCACTGAGGAATGCCATCGACCTTATCATAATTTCCGTTCAGATTTTTATAAATGGCAACACAGTCCCAATTCCGTCCCGGATGTTTTTCGTAAACAGAAATCTCTTTTGACAAATAGCCCTCATCAAAGGTATATGCCGTTTTTCTGTGGTCTGCATCCCGAAAACGCACATAGACCCCATCAGAAACGGAAAATTCCTCCAAATGCATTCCTTCTGTCAAATATTCCGCCAAAAGAGCTGCCCCTTCTTCTCTGGTGAATATGGTTTCTTTCTCTGCTGTCAAAGCCGCCTGCACCTCCGGCAATGCCATCACATCTGCATGGAGGGTATGGTCTTTCTCAGAAAAAGCGATTTCTGGAAATTCTTCTTTGATTTCTGCTGCCGTCATATCAGATGGCTGAAACTGCACCACGCTGTAACGACTGCTCATACGAAAGTCATAGGCAAGGCTCCCCACCAAAACAAATGACAGTATCACCATCAAGCAAATGCCAATCTTCTTCATACCATATTCCCCTTTCTATCGGAACAGACCGCCGACCCAAGAGAACCACGCATGTTTCCCAGTCCGCTTCACATAGGAATCCCCCCATACTTCATAAGCGGCTGTATTGCGCCATCCATCCCAACGCTGTTCATACACCCAGATAATCTTTCTCATAGGCTGGGTTCCATCGCCGTCAAAGGTATAGGAAATCCGTTTTTCCTCTCCCTGTTTGATGTTCAGATATACCTCATGATCCACTACGCCAAATCCCGTAAGCAAATCGCCTTCTGCCAGAAAATCCGAAAGGAGGGCTTCCTCTTTTTCATTGGGGATACTTCCCCCGTCAGGCTGTGCCAAAAGTTCCTGCACCTCCGGCAACCCCATCACATAATCCTCCAACTTTTCATCCTGCTCCGTGACGGCGATTTCCGGCATTTCCGCCAGAATTTCTTCTTTTGTCATGTCCTCTTTGACAAATACCGTCAGGCTCTCTGTTTTCTCCATATAAAACCAGCCTGCCGCCAGTGCCGCAATGACAAGAATTTCAATCCATGTCTGCTTTTTCATGAGATTCCCCCCAATCCATGCCTTTCATCTATGCCCTTTTCCCCCGATCTCTTATTTTCAGCATAGCACGGCGGATGTATCTTTGACAAGTACATTTGTCCTTTTTACAGGCATAAAAACCTGCTAACAAAAGTCAAGACCTTTTCGCAAGCTTTTTAATGATTTTCAACTAAATAAAAATTCCACGACAATTAGACCGGCTCAAAATCCGGTCTGTTGTTTTCTTGGGTTTATTTT
>NZ_JADCKK010000122.1:0-1657 GCF_014982935.1 Anaerotignum lactatifermentans
AGCTCCAAGTCTATAACCGTAGGGACTATAATCTGTTCCCTATGAGACCTCTGGGTTGGAAATCCCCACAGACTGTCCTGAAGGAATTTATTAAGGAGGGTGTAACATATGTTTGACAAACCCACAGAATAAAGGCATGTAAAAATGCTATAAACAGAAAGTGACCACAACCAAAGAAGTTTTTATTTCATCTTTCTGCATGTATTGAAACTGTAATCAGGCTCGTATAGTTAATTTGTTGGCATCTAGTTTTTCTCAAAGACTTTCACAAACCGTTCTCTAGATACTGAACAACTCTAGAAAATGGTTCACATGAATGTTGTACAATGTAATTATTCTATTTTCTTCTTACATTCTTTTCGCATGGCAACAAACGATTTCGAGTCTTTTGGGGTGAGGGTTTTCCAGTGTTTTTTGGTACTTGTTTGTGTTAACAAGTGATGGTGCAAAGCCTTGAAAACACTGGGTTTTATGGCAGAGAACAGCAAAAATTCAGCCTTTTGTCCAGCCAGAGAAAAAAGCAGGTTTTGTGTTGGTTTGTTAGCATTTTGTTAGCAAATATCATCGTTTATATCATCTGTCTTTGGTCAAAAGACCACACAGAAAGAGGAAAAATTCTCTCTGTGTGGTCTTTTTCTGTCTGGAGGAATGCTTATGAAATTAACACGACCTTTTGCTATGGTGGAAAAAGATGTCCTCTTTTCCCCGGAATTAACTGCCCTCGAAAAATTGGTTTACTGCGTTTTATGCGCTTTTTCTGATAATAATACCCGCTCCTGCTACCCTTCTTATAACACCATAGCGGAGAAAGTCGGCTGTTCTAAAAAGACTGCTATACAGTGTGTCGCTTCGCTGTGTGATAAAGGTTGGATGCAGAAAATAGAACAACGGACAAAGAAAGGCGGGCATCGCAGCAATTTGTATATCCTTGTTTTGTCACCAGAAAAACAATACCTCTACCCCGTCCATGCAAAACCGGAGTCCCCTTCTCCGCCGGAGGAATCGGAATCTCCTTCTGATGACGAACCGTATTTTGGTTATACAGAACGGTTGGAGGATATCAAAAATAGAATTGAATATGATTACTTTGCGGAACATATGCCAGATCAGCTTTATATGGTGGATTTCCTTTGCCAGTGTATCCCAGAGCTTTATGATACTTCTTTTCCTGAAGACAGAAAACTGCTGAACAAAGTCAGCAGTCTGGATATTATCGGATTTTTGCACTATACAGCTGGTCGGAATTATTCTGGAGTAAAAAATATGAAGGCTTATTTGAAAACCATGTTTCTGGAATATCTACGGAACGAACAGCTGCTTTTGGCAACAGCAGTTCCACCTAAGATATGATAGATGGAGTATAGATACATGGGTATAGTTCTTTAAATATAGCTTGAGTGAATGGAGGATACAATGGAGGTGAATGTGGGAAACAAGGTGGTAAAGCCGATACGCCATAGTGGGGACTTGGAGTAACCAGAAAATATCTCTCGCGAATTTTGGATTACAGAGATTTTTAATTTTAAAAATCGGCAGTGTGAAACTTTTTCTGTAAATATGTAATTGAAGAGGTTCTTCTATGGTAAAATTTAAATCATAGGAGGACCTTTTATTATGGCAAAACAGAAGAAACCCATACATCGGGTACAAATGACAG
>NZ_JADCKK010000123.1:0-1599 GCF_014982935.1 Anaerotignum lactatifermentans
TAATAACCATCGAATCAAAGCAAAGTTAAAGGGCTTGCCACCTGCAATTTACAGACAACAAGCCCTTCTGGCTTCTTAAACAATTTTAATTTGAAAATATTGTCTAACTTTTTGGGTTCAGTTCATTCAGGATTCCAGCAAAATTTCTTTTTTAAACATAATGATTATTCGTAGTCTTTCGGGTTCTGGTAAATGCCGTTGAGCTGAATTTCATAATGGCAGTGAACACCAGTGGACATGCCGGTGGAACCAGTCATAGCGATGACATCGCCTTTTTTCACAGTGTCGCCAACTTCTACCAGATTTTCGGAGTTATGGGCATACAGTGTGGTGAAACCGTTGCCGTGGTCGATCTTTACATAATAACCATAGTCATCATGGTAAGTAGCTTCTACAACAGTACCTGCTGCTGTTGCGCTGATGGGTACAATCTGGCTTCTGGTGGAAAGGTCAACGCCTTTATGCACACGACCGTCGCTGATGGTAGGATCACCGTCGGGATTAAATTCTGTGGAAATCACATATTCTTCCAGTGGATAGCCCATGGGTACGTTGCTGTACTGTGCCAGTGTTTCTGTGACGTTTGTTGCCACATCCACGAAGGAAGCGCCTGTCAGATCCAGCATGACATTCATTTTATCCAGCTGTGCGGAAAGGGAAGTTGCCTTGTTGTAAGAAGTTGTAACGATGGTGGTGAATGTTTTTTCACCAGACTGAGATGTACTGCCGTTTTCCAGAATGGAAAGGCATGCAGTGGAAAGATTTGCTTCTGCACATGCAGTGTCGCCATTTTCCGCAGAAGCTGTAGCTGTACTGTCTGTGGAAGTACCGCTCATGTTGTTGATTTCTTCCGCAAGGCTCTGTTTTGTATTTTCCAGTTCCGTCATCTTGTTTTCCAGCTCTTCTGTTTTCATCTGGATTTCGTTGATGTGCTGGGTGTATTCTTCGTTTTCGTTTTCCAGTATTTCTGTGCGCTGGGTCAGTTTACGGTTTTCCTTTTCCATTTCTGCCAGCTGCTGCTGAGAGTTTGTCAGACGGTTCTGGGTCTGCAAATAGGAAACACCTGCATAAGCGCCGCCGCCCAATACCAGCAATGCTGCTACAGATGCGGCAATGAGATGACCTTTTTTCAGGTGCAGGGTTTTGGAACCGTTTTTGTGGGACAGATGCAGCGTAATCAAATGCTTGTCCGCCTTTGCTTCTGCCTGTGTGCTTTCTGCAGATGCAGTGTTTTCTGTATTTTCTGTAAGTTCTGTATTTTCTGTCAGAATGTTTTCTGTATTGTTATCTTTGGAGAAGTTTTCATTTTCTGCCATGAGATCACCTTTCTGTCTTTTTTATCCTGAATTAGTATACTAAATAATCCAAAATTTGTAAACTAAAAGTTACGCATTTTTTACGATTGTTAATAAATTTTTAATAATTTACTGTTTTTTTCCATAGAAGATGAGAATTTCCTTTGAAAAATCCCCTTGTGGGTTTGTCAAACATATGTTACACCCTCCTTAATAAATTCCTTCAGGACAGTCTGTGGGGATTTCCAACCCAGAGGTCTCATAGGGAACAGATTATAGTCCCTACGGTTATAGACTTGGAGCT
>NZ_JADCKK010000124.1:0-1572 GCF_014982935.1 Anaerotignum lactatifermentans
AAGACTAACTATTAAAAGTCAAGTCTAAAATAAAAGTTTTGGATGAATTGCAGAAATGCACTTCAGATATATTTGTACCTTGAAAATTGCATGACGAACAGAGTGTCATTGCCGGCACTCTGAAAGGAGATATTTACAGAATCAGTTAAGCTACTGGCTGATATGTTCGTCCTGATTTTTCCATTGCGAAAATTAGACGCACAAGCTTTTTCGTAGCATGAGATAAGGCAACATTGTAATGCTTACCTTCCGATCGTTTTTTTGCAAGATATGCACTGAAAGATTCATCCCATTGGCAAACATACTTTGTGGCATTATAAAGGGCATATCGAAGATAACGTGAGCCACGCTTTTCCATGTGAGAATAACAGTTATTTAATTGCCCTGATTGATAGGTGGAGGGAGACATACCTGCGTAAGCGAGTATCTGATCGGCTGAATCAAATCGGTTAAAGTCCCCGATTTCAGCAAGGATCATTGCACCCATTCGGTAACTGATACCAGGAATCGTCAGGATAGGAGAATGGATTTCCTCATCCATGATCTGTTTAATGGCTGCTTCGATTTCGTCAATCTCTGCTGTTAATTCTTGAATAAGTTTGATGGTGTGCTTCAGCTCCAGAGATTTTGCAGGCATAACAGAGCCAATAGAGCTTCTAGCAGTTTCACGAAAAAGAATAGCGGTCTCTTTCCCATAACGCCCCTTTGATGCTTGGGATAAGAGATTACTCAGTTTTGTAAGGTGGGAAGCAGCGATCTGTGCAGCTCCCGGAAATTCAGAAAGCAAAGCATATACAGAAGAAAGATGAAGTGAGGGAACCAGTTTTTCTAGTTCAGGAAAAAGGATATTTACCAGTCTGGAAATAGAGGTTTTGAGTTTTGCCCGTTCTTTTACCTTATCGAAACGATAACGAGTGAGTGACTTTAATTCCTCATTGTGGTAAGATATATCTGAGTAGGACTTTAAGTTCATATCGGACATAATCATAGTAGCAATGGTACGGGAATCAACTTTATCCGTTTTCGTCTTTCTAAGAGTTAGACTTTTTCTGTAAAGATTGGTATGTAACGGATTGATAACGTAGGTCGGCAAACCTTTATCAAGAAGGAATCCCAGAAGATTGTAACTGTAGTGTCCGGTGGCTTCGAGTCCTACTTTTACTTTTGTAAAATCATCTGAAACAGATTCAATTCTTTGAAATAAGGTGTTAAAGCCTTCATGATTATTGGAGATAGTAAAAGTATGAAATAATATTTCTCCATCTGAGTTTATGATAAAACAATCATGCTTATCTTTTGCGATATCAATCCCTACGTAAATCATAAAAATTCTCCTTTGAAAAAAATTTGATACTGTTTAGGACCACTGGTACTCTTTGCGATTGTATCCTCGTTCTAAATAAACCGTCATGCGGTATCTAACTGATTAACAACTATACAAAGAGACTGTGGTTGTAGCCTTTCATAAACCATCAAGTGGTAGGGGGTGATAAACAATCCACAGTATCTCCAACAGTATAGCATACAGACCTTGGAGAGAGTCTATAAACACTACTACTTTATAATACGAGG
>NZ_JADCKK010000125.1:0-1570 GCF_014982935.1 Anaerotignum lactatifermentans
CACCCGGTGGAGTATGACGACGGCGCACCGAGCGATCTCAAAGCCGACGGGGGCGCCCGCACGTCGAGGGCAGGCGCGCCCCACTCGGGCCACGTGCGGCCGACGGGGTCGACCCTGCCCGCGTCCCGGGCAGCCGCATGGTCGTCGAGGCCGTTCTCGACGCTGAGCAGGTAGCGTCCGGCCAGCGCCGACGCCTCTGCTTCGGACGCACTTTTTGTCCTACAAGCCTTTTTGTCCTATAGGCCGATCGGTATGGGCGAGCTCCGTTTCGAAACCAGCCGAAATCGAGCTAAACAAAAAAGCTCGGAGGCCATATGACCTCCGAGCTGCACGTTCTTGGTCGCGGGGGCAGGATTTGAACCTACGACCTCCGGGTTATGAGCCCGGCGAGCTACCAGACTGCTCCACCCCGCAATGTCTGGTTGCGCCTCAGCGCAAGAAAACATATTACGAACCCCGAACCGACAATGCAAGGAGAACATCTTCCTCGGCGAGGACTCCATATTTGCGACACATCACCGCGCGTGGCCGAGCAGGCCGCAGCCTGCATGCCGAACCGGGGGAATCGCGCCCGCCCGCACGGCCTGGCCGAGCGGCGCACCCGCCCGGGCGAGCCGCGCGCATCCCCGCCGCCTGCGCTACTCGTCCCGCGCGCGGCGCTCCCGGTCCCCGAGAGCCCGCTCGAGCGCCCGGACGTCCTCGCTCGTGCGCTTCGCCCGGCGCGACAACACGAACACGTACGCGAACAGCGCCAACCAGATACCCACATACGCCCCGATCACGAACGGCGCCGCAGGCAGCACGGTCGAATAGACCTCGGACAGAATCGCCGCGCTCGCTCGCATATGCCCGGTCACTCTCACCGGCGCCGGGCGAGACGGCACCGAACTCGCTCGAACCGGTCGCACTGGAAACGACGGGCGCCTCGGCGGAAACCCCGCGCGTTCCGGCCCCGTCGCCGCCCGCACCATCGCCTGCCGTCGCACCCGAGGCGACCGCCGCGCCCCGCGCCTGCAGCCGCGCGAGCGCCTCCTCGGCCGCCGCGCGGTTCGCCCGTGCGTCCTGCTCCTCGAGCCGCTCCTTCAGCTCCTCGACCGCGAGGGCGTCGGCGTTCACCCGCCACGCCACACGGTACAGCGCGAACGCGATCATCAGCATGCCGAACAGCCCGAGCAGGAACGGGATCAGCATCATCGGCGGCAGGCCGCTGTCGGTGCGGAACACCACCGGATGGACGGAGCTCGGCACGAGGCGCGTGATCAGAAACGAGATCGGCGCGTCGATGAACGCAACGATGCCGAACACCGCGCAGAAACGCGCCCTGCGCTCCGGGTCGTCGATGGCGTTGCGCAGGATGAAATATGCGATCACCAGCAGCATCAAGATGAAATACGTGGTCAGGCGCGGCTCCCACACCCACCACACGCCCCACTCGAAGCAGGTCCACAGATCTCCCGAGATCATGGTCGCGACGATGAACACGAGCGTGACCTCCATCGCCGTCTTCGACCGCACGTCGTAGGCGCGCTCGCGGGTCATAAGGAACCGCACCGCGAAGAACGCCGCGAAC
>NZ_JADCKK010000126.1:0-1530 GCF_014982935.1 Anaerotignum lactatifermentans
AATATTTAGGCTTGAACACCCTTATTTTACAACAAGGACGATGCTTTTTGCTTAAGCTTTAATCTCACCCGCAGAGCGGGCGGTTGTTAAAGGCTGCTTTGCAGCCTTCAGCACTAAAGTAATAATATAAAAGGTATGGATGTAAAACCATACCTTTTTTTATCTGCATTTATTGTCAAAAATATGACTTATTGTGATGCAGCATCATTTCTGCAAAAGCGGATTTTTCACAATACCATATTGATCCTGCACTTTTACCACCGCATATCCATCTTGGAATCTTTCCGCTTCATCAAATACAGGAGAAATGACCATTTTTCCAGTTTTGTCTACATAGCCATATTTTTGTGTCTTTTCATCCAACACAGAGCAAAGCCCTTCTGAAAGACTGAAAAGCAGTTTGTCCTGTTCCATGGAAACTTCCCCGTTCTTATCATAATAACGATCAACTCTATCTCCTTCACCAGAAGGCAGCATCACAAACTGGGATATATGCAAACAATCCGCACAATTACCATAAAACTCTCCTGACTGATCTGCAATTTTCCTAACTTTTTCACCTTTTGTATTGATGAGCCATACCGGACCATTTTCTTCTTCCTGTACAAAAGCTGTGCCATCACTGAAATTGGATGCCCATACATACTGGGGTGCAATGACTTCTTCCCCTTGAAGATTGATATAGCCATATCCCTGTTCTGTCTGTACTAAAGCCATACCATCCTGAAAACTTTTACAAGACTTGTACTTGGGCTCCGCAACATAGTTTCCTTTCTTGTCGATCACGCCATATTTCCTTGTTTCCAAATCACGAACCACTGCCCGTTCTTCAGAAAAGTATCCGCCACTTACAAATTGCAGAGGAATCTGCAACGTTCCGTTTGCATCAACATAGCCTTCCACTGTTTGACCGTCCTTTTCATCCCTTACGCATGCCAGCCCTTCCTGAAAATCATTTATGGAATCATAAACCACATCGAACTGTTTCTGCCCATTTTCATCCATAACGTATTCCTGTTCCCATTTCTCTGTGTATACACAGAACATTCCTTCTCCCAGATATCTCATTTCAAAGATTTCTCCTGGCGCAAAATGGCTTTTTACTTTTCCGCTGCTGTCCAAAATATCATAAGTGCGTTTGAAATGGTCTTTCATATCATTGATTCCAAAGAAATATCCATCCCCCAAATTTACTATTTTATCATAGGTATCTGTCAGTACCATTGCATAGACAGGTGCTTGCCCTTCGCCGGAAATGACGGGTGTTTTTAGATTTTCTTCATAAATAATCTGATTTTCCGGAACAGTTACAGCCACTTCCTGTTTTGCGCTGTTCCAATGAAAGTCTGCATCTGTCAACTGGTATCCGTATTGATTCAATATGGTAAGCCAGTTCCGTAGAGGATGAACTGAACCCAAAAAGTTAGACAATATTTTCAAATTAAAATTGTTTAAGAAGCCAGAAGGGCTTGTTGTCTGTAAATTGCAGGTGGCAAGCCCTTTAACTTTGCTTTGATTCGATGGTTATTA
>NZ_JADCKK010000127.1:0-1496 GCF_014982935.1 Anaerotignum lactatifermentans
CAAATCTGCTTTTACAGTTTGCGCTTTTTGTTTGCCTTTGGCAGGGCTTTCTCTCCATTCGGCAAAAAGCCGGGCTTTCTCCTCACGCAGGCAGCGCAGCTGCCCTAATTGTTTGGTATTGCCTGATGTGCCTTCTCGCCTTTGCACAGTACAGCGGCTTTCTCATTGCCCTGATCATGTTTATCGCCTATTGCCGCATCATCTACAGCCTGAACAGATCATCCAAAGAACTGGATGAAGCAGGCTATGATATCAGTGTTGTTCCTGTCAAATGGACAAACCGACGGATCACCTTTTCGCTTATTTTGCTGCTGTTGGCGGGAGGCGCATGCGGTTATCTTTTTTGCAGCAGTTATCCAATGGAGTGGACTGCACTGCCTGCTGACGAACATAAAAACGTGGAGGACATCAAAGCACAGCTCATAGACCTTGGATTCCCCGCCTATATCCTGAACGACCTCCGTGCGGAAGACATTGCTGCCTGCAGCGGCGCGCTGGAAGTTGTTGCGGATGAAACCGATCTCTCACTGGATGATTCTGAAAGAGATACGGAATCAGCTGATGATGCCAAAGACCTTCGTATCACAGGCATCGGCGTAAAAGTTTCTGATGATCGGGAACGCTGGATTATTTTCCATCATTTTTTATGGAATCAGGCACCCAAATTTTATGGAACAGAAGCCATTCAGCTTTGGCCTGTTTACAGAGATCTTTCCGACGGATGGGATTCCGGCGGCGATGTAACAGGGCGTGTTTTATATAACAGGAATGAAGAAACCTTTGTGGCTGACTATTATTCATTGGGCACACAAACATATGCTTCCAACAGTTTCTTCTTTGGTCCCCAAGACAACACCGATGTGTTTGCCACATTCTCTATGCCTCAACAGGGCAGCAGTTATAGAGGCTATATTGCATATCCCATTGAGGAAGTGCAGGATGGATACATTATCAGCAGTTGGATTCATTACGTACACCAGCAAAGCTGGATGCAGTATCCTGTTATGACAGCAATGGAAAAGAGAATGACAAACAGTTGGAACTATGCTGGCGCATTTCAGACATTGGAAGATGCCCTGCAATTTTATCCATCAGACGAAGGTATCGAAATGATCAGCTAAACAACAAGAGCACTTTCCCCAGCACTTTAAACCGCATCCCATTGGTGGCATCTTCATAAGAAAACAAAGAAAGCCAAAATCCTTATCATGACAAAGGATTTTAGCTTTCTTATTTTATTAAGATTTTATTTGTTATGTTTTCTTATGAAGACAGCCGTCGCAATTCCCCTTTAGAAATCAAGGAAAAGAAAAATCAATGGTTGCTTAAGGGGAAGTTGCTTTGGCGGACCTTCTTTTGATAGGAAAAAGCGGCAGTGTGAAACTTTTTCTGTAAATATGTAATTGAAGAGGTTCTTCTATGGTAAAATTTAAATCATAGGAGGACCTTTTATTATGGCAAAACAGAAGAAACCCATACATCGGGTACAAATGACA
>NZ_JADCKK010000128.1:0-1494 GCF_014982935.1 Anaerotignum lactatifermentans
GTAAAGTGGAGCCCGTTGCAATGGCAGCGCCCGCCGCCCGCGGCGCGCTCATGATGGGGAAGGTTCAGACCATGAAGAAGAATCGACTGTTCGCGCCTCTGGCCGCCGGGATGGCGCTCGTCTGCGCGCTGGGGCTCGCCGCGTGCGGCGGCGCGCCGGCCTCCGACGGCTCCACCTCGGGATCGGCCGCCGAGGACGCCTCCGCCGAGATCACCACGCTCACGGTGGGCTTCGACCAGTCCTATCCGCCGTACGGCTTCGTGGGCGACGACGGCGAGTTCACCGGCTTCGACCTCGACCTCGCCGCCGAGGTCGCCGAGCGCAACGGCTGGGAGGTCGCCTACGAGCCGATCGACTGGGACGCCAAGGACACCCTGCTCGACTCCGGCGCCATCTCCTGCATCTGGAACGGCTTCACCATGGAGGGCCGCGAGGACGACTACACCTTCTCCGAGCCCTATATGCTGAACGGCCAGGTCATCGTCGTGAAGGCCGATAGCGGCATCGAGAGCTTCGACGACCTCGCGGGCAAGACGGTCATCACCCAGGTCGACTCCGCCGCGCTCGACGTGCTCCAGGGCGACCGGGCCGACCTCGCGGCGACGTTCTCCTCCCTCGAGCAGATCGGTGAGTACAACACGGCCTTCATGCAGCTCGAGTCCGGTGCCGTCGACGCGGTGGCCTGCGACCTGTCCATCGCCGAGTACCAGATGGCCGCCAACCCCGACGCCTACGTGCAGCTGCCCGACATGCTGTCGGAGGAGCACTACGCCGTCGGCTTCAAGAAGGGCAGCCAGCAGCTCGCCGACCAGGTGACCGAGACCCTGCGCGAGATGGACGAGGACGGCACCATCGAGGAGCTGTGCGCCAAGTACGCCGAGTACGGCATCTCCTACGATAACTGGGTGCTCGAGTAACGGACGGCATGCCGGCGGCCCCCGCGCGACGGGGACCGGGGCGGGGAGCCCGGGGCGCGCATGCGGCGCGTCCCGGGCCGATGTGAGAGGAGCGGCGCCATGGATCTGGCGACCATGACGGGGATGCTGCTCGAGGGGTTCGGGACCACCGTGCAGATCTTCGTGCTCACGCTGGTGGGTTCCATCCCGCTGGCCGTGCCGGTGGCGTTTGCGCGGATGAGCCGCATCGCCCCGCTGCGCGCCGTCGCGCGCATCTACATCTCGATCATGCGCGGGACGCCGCTCATGCTGCAGATGTTCGCGATCTACTTCGCCCCGTACTACGTGTTCGGCATCGAGCTCACCCCCGATTCGAAGTGGTACGCCTGCATCGTGGCGTTCATCATCAACTACGCGGCGTACTTCGCGGAGATCTACCGCAGCGGCATCCAGTCGATCCCCCGCGGCCAGTACGAGGCGGCCGAGGTGCTCGGCTACACCCGCGCGCAGACCTTCGCGCGCATCGTGCTGCCGCAGGTGGTCAAGCGCATCCTCCCGGCGATGGGAAACGCGGTCATCACCCTGGTGAAGGACACCT
>NZ_JADCKK010000129.1:0-1492 GCF_014982935.1 Anaerotignum lactatifermentans
AAAAAGATCCGGGAATATATCAACAATCAATTAAAAGAAGATTGGATGGCAGATCAAATAAGTTTAAGTGAGTACATTGACCCGTTCACGGGTGAAAAAGTAAAAGGGAACAAATAAAAATAGCCGCTAAGGGCGGCAGTTGAGAAAGTAGAGCACTTGGCGGACTTTCAATGCGCTTGCAAGCGCAGCTGGTAATAGCCCCTTCTAGGGGCAGAGCAAACCACCGGCTAAGCCGGTGGTCCTGATTGCTATTATTTTTTCTGTTTTGCATTTCCGCGTACATCCACGGGAATTTGTTCGGTTACCATATCATTTCTGACACCTACCAGCCAGCTGGTTAGGTTGGCGGAAGAACAGGAATGATTGGGGATAATCTGGATTTTATCGCCGATTTTCAGAGAAGTGGTACCGTTTACTTTGATTTTGCCAACTTCTTCAGAAAGACCATAAACCGTTAATTCAGGATGGTTTTTCACAATGCCGAATCCGGTAACAGCGGCACTGCCATGTGCTCCCTGATCCAGTCCCAGACATTTTGCCCCTGCGTCACAAAGATAAACGTCTTCAGAAGGATGAGAAATAATGGTAGCAAGCACAGAAAGAGAACAGTCTGCTTCTGTAGCACTTCCCAAGGCAATCTGGATGGCATCATGATAGATGTAATTGCCGGGATGATAAATCTGAATTTCCGGCTGGTCTACAGTCAGTGCAAATGTGGGTGTGGAGCCGCTGGTGACAAAAAAGTCTGTAAATCCGGCAGCTTTCAGGTCAGCTGCGACACTGCCCATGGTTTCTGTTTCCAGCTTTGCAACGGACTGACGTTCCGCTTGGGTGGTGCAGCCATAAACCTGACCGGGATGTGTGGAAATGCCGAAGAACTTCAGGTGAGAAAATTGCTTCATTTCCTGGGCAAAAGCAACTACCTTGGCAGGCGCAACGCCAAAACGGTGGAAATCCATATCTACAATAATAGAATAGAAAAATGTGATGCCTTCTTTTTCCGCAGCAGTTTCCAGCATACGAGCTACATCCAAATGGTCAATGCGGATGATAATGTCCGCCTTATGGGCAAGGACAGCCAGACGGCTGATGTTTTTGGGATTGGCAGGGGGATAGGCATACATGATTTTTCCTGCACCAGCTTCCACAGCCATTTCGCATTCGTCTATGGTGCCGCACAAAAAGCCTTCTGCACCCAATTCCATTTGTTTCTTTAACAGATAACTGCTTTTATGGGTTTTGACCATGGGCCAAAGTGATTTTTTATACTTGTCACATGCTTGTTGGTATGTCTGAAGATTTTTTTCAGCAATATCCAAATCAAGCAAAACGGCGGGGGTTTCCAATTCTGTGATATACATATGCAACACTCCTCGTATAGTATCTTTAGATACCATTATTCTTATATAAAATTTAATAGTTACTTTGTTCAATAGGCTTCATTAAACCCATGATATAATTGTCCCAGTGTCAATCAGGCAAAAGTTCTAGT
>NZ_JADCKK010000013.1:0-60804 GCF_014982935.1 Anaerotignum lactatifermentans
CATCGTTTCTACCACCAGTTGCTTGAATTCTGGTGTATATCGTTTATTTGGTACTCCTTTTGGCATAAAAATCACCCCACTTGTTATTCAGTATATCATACTGTCTAACAAATGGGGTGCAGTTCATCCTGTGGGAAGCGGGGTCTTTTTATGCTACAATAAAGAAAAGGGCAAAAGGGGGCGCAGATATGCGGGACGAAACGTGGATAGAAGCAGGAAAACGAATGATACTCCGGCAATTTTACATCAGAGAATCTATGCGCATTTTCCTCATGTTTGTCATGTGCATGGTGGTCAGTATCCTGTGGGCTGTGAGTACGGGACAAATGGTGGTTTTTCTCATAGCCATCGGGATTACAGCCCTTGTGATTCTGCGGATGGTGACCATTGGCAGCAGAGAATTTCGCAATGCTTTTGCGGACTTATATCCCCCTAGACAAGAGCAGATCATCATGGATTATTTGCAGCCCCATACCATTTATCGGCTCTTTGGGGGCGAAGTCCATATGCTTTCTGATGCCATGATTTGTCGGAGCGGTGCGAAATTGCTGCTCATACTGCCGGAGGAGGTGGATGTGATCAAGACCATGAAATATAGCGGAGAAAGCGCTTTTGTCCGCGGTGTTTGGATCACAACAGATACCATGAAAAAATATCGGCTGGAATTTATGTCAGGACAGCAGCAAAATATTAAACATATCGTCATGTGGTTGAAGCACAAAAAGCCGGAGATCACATGGCAGAGAAATTCCTGATAAAAAAGAAAGCTGAAATCTTTGGAAAAGGATTTCAGCTTTTTGTTGTATTTTTTTATTCTTGATGTTGGGAAAGAAAGCTTTCTAAAGACTTTTGAAATGCCGCGTCCTGCTCCGGTGTGCGTTTTTTGATGTGACCGCCGCGGCTTTTTTTCTGGCGGCGCATTTCCCGGGAAATATGACGCTCAAAGAGCATACGGTCAATGGTGTCGTTGCCATAGAAAAAGCCATTGGGATGAAGCACCGCGGCACCTTTTGTAAGAAACAGGGTGGCAAGACCATAGTCGGATGTGACGCACAAATCTTGTTTCTGCGCCAGATTTGCCAGCACCAGATCGGCACTGTCTGCGCCTTTGTCCACGGTTTTGACGGTGACAAAAGGTTCCTCATAGAAAAGCTGGTGGGCAACATCGCAGACCATTAGCACTTCTTTTTCATATTTCTTTGCAGCCCTGACAATGATTTCTTTCACAGGGCATGCGTCTGCGTCAACAAGGATTTTCATTTTTCTGCTCCTTTCTGGGGAGGTATCAGTTTACGCCGGAAATAGAGCACATCATCCATGGGATTTTCGTAATAGGCAGAAATTTCTTCAAACCCATTTCTGCGGTACAGGCGGATGGCGCTTTCCATAGGCAAAAGGGTATCCAGAACCATTTCTTCGTATCCGTCTGCTGCTGCCAGATTTACGATTTCTGTCAGCAAAGCCTGTCCTATGCCGTCTTTGCGATAAGCAGGCAATACATACAGCCGCTTCATTTCACAGCGAACAGCAGAATGACGGCAATAAGCTACGCAGCCCACAACGTTGCCATGATCCGCAATAGCTGCCAGAAGCCTGCCTGCGGGAAAACCATATTTTTTCTGAAGGTCTGCCAGTTCTGCGCTGAGATTTTGAAAAGATAAATCCCGCCCCAGACTGTCAGTATATGCTACAATCAAACTTTTGACTTCTGCCAAATATGTAAAACCATCTGTAATTTTCATGGGAACAACTCCTTTGAAAAAGATTTTTCTCTATTATATGATAGAGGCGGTTTTTTCACAAGAGATGGAATGGGACTTTACGAATGGAGGGAAGATAAGTATAATGAGTACGTCAAAGGACTTTTGGCAGAAAGGAACATGCTTATGAAAAAAGAACAATTGATCTGTCGGGGCTGCGGGAACGGATGCTTTCTGGAAGCAGTCCATGATGGAGATACATTGATAGAATTGGCAGGAAATAGTTGTGACGGCGGACGACGCTATGCGACAGAACAACTTTTGCGAAACTACTTGCAAACTGTTTTGCCTACGGTTGACGGCAGAGAAGTGCAGATTGTTTCCAGAGAGAAAGTATCCCAGCCCATCCGTCTGCGCTGTCTGAAGGCGCTGGAAGGTATTGTGCTGGAAACGCCTGTCATTAAAGGTGAAATGGTGCTTTGCGATGCGGCAGATACGGGCGTAGATATCATAGCGGCGGAGAATTTGTTTTAAGGGGTGAGAAACGTGATACGGTTTTATGGAGAAAAACCATATAGAGCGGCGGTGATCCATGGCGGTCCCGGGGATATTGGTGGTATGCGTCCTGTTGCGGAGCGGCTAGGTAAGACTTTTGGCGTTATGGAGCCTATACAGTCACAATACACGACCATTGCATTGGTCATGGAACTGCGGCGGCAGCTGGGGCTTCATATCAAAGAACCCATCACCCTTATCGGACATTCCTGGGGCGCGTGGCTGTCTTTGCTGGTGGCATCCTGCTATCCTTTTCTTGTTGAACGGGTGGTGCTGGTAGGCTGTCCGCCATTGGAGGAGATCTACGCAGGGCACATCCATGAGCGGCGGATGAAACGCCTTTCTAAAGAAGAACAGGAGCGTTTTATCTGGTATATGAAACATATGGCTGCCATCACTGCGGAGGGATGGGAAGACCTGCGACAATTGATGATTAAGGCAGACCATTATGCCCAGAAACCAAATGCGTCTTCCTATGCGCAAATGGATGGGAAAATGTATGAGCGTGTTTGGACAGAAGCCATAGAAATGCGGCGCAACGGTAATTTGATGCGGTATATCCAGTCTGTTGCCTGTCCCATACATATCATCCATGGGGATTATGACCCCCATCCTTTAGAGGGTATCATCAATCCTCTGGACAGTTTGTGTATTCCTTATCGTTTGCAGATATTGCAAAAATGCGGACATGCGCCTTTTGACGAAATATTTGCGGAAGAACGGTTTTATCAGATTCTGGAGCAGATTTTACGCAGTTAAAGAAAAAACGGAAATCTCCTTTAGAGACTTCTTCATCAGAATACAAAGAAAGCTGAAATCCTTATAGTACAGAGGATTTCAGCTTTTTTTGTATTTACTCAGTTTTAATTTGAACTGTTTTCTTCTAAAGACATCCGTTCTTTTTATGGAAAAATCAGAAGCCCATGTCTTCGCCTACCAGAATCACTTTGATTCTCTTAGCGGGGCGGCAAAGGCGGGTGATGAGGATTTCGTTGCAGATACATTCTTCGGAAGTGCAGTTGTGGCATCTGCCTGTGGTTGCGCAGGGAGTTTTGCCCATGAAACGCATGCTGTTGACAGGTGCAGCATAACCGCGGATACGTTTTACAGCAGCATCCACATCCTTGGCAACTTTATTCATGCCGCAAATAACGATGACGTTTTTGGGACCGAAGCAGATGGCAGCAACACGGTTGCCTGTGCCATCGATGTTGACCATGATACCATCTTCAGAAATAGCGTTTGTGCTGGTCAGATAGTAATCTACCAACAGACCTTTCCGATGCAGTTCAGCCACTTCTGCGGGGTTTTTGCCCAGATCGCGGTCGATGACTTCATAATCACCTTCATGGAGGGCTTTTGTCAGACCCATTTCACGAATGGTTGTGGAACCGCCCCAGGATACGGAACTTTTTTCGGGAATCAGAGATACTGCTTTTTCCAGTGCTTCTGCCGCTGTGGGACAGTAATATGCTTCAAAGTGACGTTTTTCCAGATTTTCAACTAATGTTTTGCCTAATAATTCATTGCGTAATTCCTTTGGTGTAGCCATGGAACAAGACTCCTTTCCAGATGTAAATTCTTTTGTAAACAACTTTATTTTAGCACAAAGCGGAAAACAGGCATAGCTTTTTTTATTTTTTTCCAAAAGTCATCTGTTTTTCTTGCAAAAGCGGAAGGTGCTGGTTTATCATAGAGATACTGAGGTTTTGAAATAAGGAGAAGAAGTATGGCTAAATATATCGAAAGCGCGCAGAATCGGCTGGTGAAACGGCTTCACGGCTTGAAACTGCGTAAAAATAGAGAAAAAGAACAGGTTTTTGTGGCAGAAGGCATCCGCTTTGTGGGAGAGATTCCAAAGGATTGGCCTGTGGAATGTTATGTGGTGTCTGCCTCTTATGCGGCGGAATACGACATCACGGAACTGGAGAAACGGGCGGAAGTATATGTTTTGACAGATCACCTCTTTGTGGATGTGGCAGAAACGGAAAATCCCCAGGGGATTATGACCATCTGCGGCAGAAAAGAGTATGATCTTGCGGAAATGTTGGAAAAGAAAAACGCCTTTTTCCTTATGGCAGAAGAAATGAACGACCCCGGCAATCTGGGGACGGTCATCCGTACAGCAGACGCCTGTGCGGTGGATGCCATTTTTCTTTCCAAAGGCAGTGTAGACCTGTATAATCCCAAAACACTGCGGGCAACTATGGGTTCTGTGTTCCACATTCCCGTATTCCAGAATGTTTCTCTGGATGAAATGGCGACGGAACTGCGGGAACAGGGGATTCCCCTTTATGCGGCACATTTGCAGGGCAGACAGTATCCTTATAGTCTGAATCTGCGCCGTGCCTGCGCCTTCCTCATTGGCAATGAAGCCAGAGGTCTGTCGGAAGAAGCGGCAGCCCTTTGTGATAGCTATGTGAAAATTCCCATGCCGGGGCAGGCAGAATCCTTGAATGCGTCAGTGGCAGCGGCGGTGCTTCTATATGAAGTGGTGCGCCAGCGGCTTATTCCAAGACAGAATTAAAAAGAACAGGGAAGTACAAAATCTTATGAGATGGATTTTGTGCCTCCCTGTTTTTATTTTACAATATGCGGTTATTGATCTTCAACTTTCCGCCTTCGTAGGCTTTTTCTTCGCTGCCTGCGAATGTGGAGCGTTTTACAGTGTCTTTTCCGTATTTCATACGGATTAAATCCATGGCGGCATCGGCTTTTTTCTGTTTACTCCAGTCTGGTTCCAGCAGAGAAAGCTGCACACAACCTTCATCACATAATTTGCCTGCGCGAATGCCTAAGAGCCGCAGGGGTTCGCCTTTCCAAGCATGGTCGAAAACTTCTATGGCAGTTTCATAAACGGCGTTGGTGCAGTCGATGGCGTTGAGCAGCTGTTTTTGATGGGAATAGACCTGAAAATCCGATGTTTTCAGTGTGACAGCGATTTCCTGGGCACAAAGTTGGCTGCCTCGCAGACGAAGGGCAACGGTTTCGGAAAGAGCTAGAAGGATTTTGTGGGCAGTTTCCCGGTCTGTCACGTCATAGGCGACGGTAGTGCTGTTGCCGATGCTTTTCATTTCATGTACCTCTGTGGCTGCCGCTACAGGGCTGTCGTCCATACCGTTGGCAAAAGCGTGCAAGGTCATGCCAAAACTCTTAAATTCCCGTACCAGCAGGTCTGTGGGATATTTTGCCAAATCGCCAATGGTGCGGATACCCATTTTTCGCAGTTTTGGCGCTGTGCGTCTGCCGACCATGAACAGCTCAGAAACAGGCAGGGACCATAACTTTTTCTCCAGCTCATCGGGAAAGAGGGTAATGATCTTATTGGGTTTTTCCAGTTCTCCTGCCATCTTTGCCAATAGCTTATTGCAACTGATGCCGATATTTACTGTAAAGCCAAGTTCCGTAAAGATGCGCTGCTGGATGGTTTTGGCTGCTTCCAGCGGTGGTCCAAAGAGGGCTTCCATGCCTGTATATTCCAGAAAGCCTTCGTCAATGCTAAATTGCTCGATGCGGTCAGAATATTCACCCAAAAGTTGAAACATTTTTTCTGAGGAACGGGAATATAATGGAAAATCAGGAGGGATACAGACAAGCTCTGGGCATTTCTGCAATGCCATGCCTGTGGGTTCCCCAGTCTGGATGCCATATTTTTTGGCAGGAGTGCTTTTGGCAAGGATGATGCCCCGACGACTTTGTCCGTCACCTGCTACGGCAGAAGGGATTTCCCGCAGGTCAACGGTTTCGCCATCTTTGAGCCGCTGGACGGCAGACCAGCTCAAAAAAGCACTGTTGACGTCAATATGAAATATGATTCTGCTCATGGGGAACACCTCCTTCCCCGCCTCCTAATAAGAAAACATGAGCAAGTCCAGTAAAATCAATGTTTTCAGAGGCAAGGAACACGATGTGAAGTCAAAAATTTAATACTGGCAGGACAAAGGGTGCTGATATGAAATGTCAGCACCCTTTTCCTGTCCCAAACGCCATAGGTAACACAAACCTGTGGCGTTTTTTTATGCCCTGCTGGGGGCACCCAAAACTGTATGAAAACGGGTGGGAAACCCCCTGTTTTTTCGCCTGTGGGCGGCGCAAACGAAGCCGCCCATATTCTTTCCCTCATGGGAGGCCGGACGGTGATACAGGGGCGCAAAACCACCGAAACGAACACTTTTCAAAACCAACGGAAGGAGGTATCCAACATGGCGGTATTCCGCATTGAGAAAACCCGCGACTACACGGTGATGTCCAACCATCACCTGCGGGACAAGTCGCTTTCGCTGAAAGCGAAGGGCCTTCTCTCCCTCATGCTCTCCCTGCCGGAGGAATGGGACTATACCACCAAGGGGCTGGCTCGGATCTGCAAAGATGGCGTTGACAGCATCTGCGCCGGAGTGCGGGAGCTGGAGGAACACGGCTATGTGATCCGCCAGCGGGTCCGCAACGCAAACGGTCAGCTCGGCGCCATCGAGTACACGATCCTGGAGCAGCCCAGACCGCCGGAACCTAAACCGGGAAAACCTGAACGGGAAAATCCAGTCTTGGATAATCCTGAACAGGCTTCCCCTGTCTTGGGAGAACCTGAACAGGAAAACCCCGCACAATTAAATACTAAAGAATCAAGTAAAGATAAATCAAAAAAAGATTTATCAAGTACGGAAGGATCAAATCCTATCCTATCAAGCCCCCAAACCCCCAGGGGCTCGGATAGGGCCGGACGGGATTGGATGCGGGAGCGAGAGAGCTATCGGGAATTGATTTTGGAGAACATCGAGTATGACATCCTCATACAGAATGAGCGCCTGGACCGTGACCGGCTGGATGAACTTGTGGAGCTCATGGTGGACACGGTTTGCTCCCATCGGGAGATGATCCGCATTGCCGGGGACGACTATCCGGCGGAGGTGGTCAAATCCCGGTTCCTGAAGCTGAACAGTTCCCATATCGAGTATGTGCTGGACCGTATGCGGGAGAACACCACCTATGTCCGTAACATCAAGAAATATCTGCTGGCTGCCCTGTATAACGCTCCGGCCACCATCGACAGCTACTACACTTCCCTGGTGAGCCACGATATGTACGGCAGTGGAGAACGGAGGTGATGTGAGTGCAGGAAGAAATCACGCAGAGGACGGTATCCCTCTCGGTGGAGGCCGGCAAGATGACGGCGGACCTGCTCCAAAAGGCCGTGAAAAAGGTGCTGGAGGAGATGCAGAAGAAGCCCTCCCAGCGCACCCTCCACCAAGGGAAACAGACCCTGCACCAGCTCAAACAGCATGGGGCCTCCCTGACCAACATCGAGATCACGGAGCAGAACATCAAGGCGTTTTCGGCGGTGGCGAAGAAGTATGACATCGACTATGCCCTGAAGAAGGACCCCACCACCGACCCACCGCACTACTATGTGTTCTTCAAGGCGAAGGACAAGGACCAGCTTCAGCCGGCCTTCAAAGAGTTCACCGCCATGACCCTGAACCGGGAGAAGCGCCCCACCATCCGGGAGCGGCTGGCCCAGGCCCAGGAACAGACCAAGGCCAAACACCGGGAACGGGAGAAGGTCAAGACCAAGGACCGGGAGGTGGCGCGATGACCGACAAGGTGAAAAAGCTGGTGCTGCTCAACCTCCCGTATCTCATCTTCGTGTATCTCTTTGACAAGCTCTGCCAGGGGGTGCGGCTTTCCCCTGGGGCGGCCGCCTCGGAGAAGCTGCTCCACATCGGGCAGGGCTTTTCGGCGGCCTTTGCCAGCCTGGCGCCCAGCTTCCATCTGCTGGACCTGTGCGTGGGCGCCGCCGGCGCGGTGCTGATCCGGCTGGCGGTCTACTCCAAGGGCAAGAACGCGAAGAAATACCGCCGGGGGATCGAGTACGGGAGCGCCCGCTGGGGCACCCCGGCCGACATCGCCCCCTATGTGGACCCGGACTTTTCCCAGAATGTCCTTCTCACCCAGACGGAGCGGATCACCATGTCGAGCCGCCCGAAAGAGCCCAAGTACGCAAGAAATAAAAATATCCTGGTCATCGGCGGTTCCGGCTCAGGCAAAACGCGGTTTTTCGTCAAGCCCAACCTGCTCCAGTGCCATTCCTCCTATGTGGTCACGGACCCCAAGGGCACCATCCTGAACGAGGTGGGCGCTCTGCTGGACCGCAAGGGATACCGCATTAAAAGCCTGAACCTCATCAACTTCAAGAAGTCCATGCGGTACAACCCTCTGGCGTACATCCGCAGCGAGAAGGATATTTTGAAGCTGGTGAACGCCTTGATCCTTAACACCAAGGGAGAGGGCGAAAAGAGTTCCGAGGATTTTTGGGTCAGTGCGACTCGTTCGCAGGCGGTAAAAAGTCTGCGCACGGGCAACGGTTTTCCGCTGTTCGGAGAACTGATAGTTTGATAGGTGGAATGACGGGGTAACGCCCTGAAACGCCTACCCTTGATGGGCGTGCATTAGCTGTAATGGCTTTTGTACGAAGCCCCATGACAAAGGCTGAGAGTAACCGTAACCACTGCCAAAAGTGGTCGAAAGCGGTCTGGCGGCAGACTGTGTTACCTATAGGCCGAGGGTCTATAAGATACCTATGGTTAGAATGTTCGCTTTGGCGGGCGGACTGACGAACCTGCGAATGTACAGGTCTAAAAGAAGACCACGCAGAAATGCGTGGGTGTGTTAAAGCGCAGTCGGTGTGGTTCAGTAGAAATTTGCCCTACGAACGACCATGCTGTGTTACAGGCACAGGCAAGCCGACAGGTCTATAGCAGGAACCTAAGGGTATGTATGTACAGATAGAACTATCGGAACGAGGAAAGGCAGCAGATTCCGCAAGGAATAATCTGACGAAGAACAATAAGCAGACGAACTGCTGCTGAAAAGCAGTGGTCGAACCTATGATGTGCTTGCGTTATGTGAGCTACGGAGGAATGGCCACAAGTCGGTTGAGATAAACAGGCATTATTCAATCCAACATAAGGATTCGAGTAAGACCAAAAGGGTCACTTTCGTAAAAGGAGGTGATGCCTTATGCCAAAGAAAAGCAAAAATCTATGTGTAGACGATTTACGGCACGCCGAGTATTACGGTATGCAGCCAGTTTTTGACGAACTCTATCGCCGAAGTCTGGACGGAGACAACTTTACCGACCTTATGGATATAATCCTAAGCCGGGATAACATTCTTCTGGCATATCGGAACATCAAAGCAAACGGAGGAAGCTACACAGCAGGAACAGACAACAGAAACATCAGTGACATCGGGTGTTTACCGCCCGAAACAGTTGTGGAGAAAGTGAGGTTTATTGTCACAGGAAGTCAGCACGGATACCGACCAAAACCGGTCAGGCGTAAAGACATTCCGAAGCCAAACGGCAAGACCCGCCCGTTGGGTATTCCTTGTATCTGGGACAGGCTGGTACAGCAATGTATCAAGCAGGTCATGGAGCCTATCTGCGAAGCGAAATTCAGCGACAATAGCTACGGCTTTCGCCCGAACCGCTCCGTAGAACACGCCATGCAGAGAACCTATACCATGCTCCAGCGAATGAATCTGCATTATGTGATTGAGTTTGATATAAAGGGCTTTTTCGATAATGTAAATCACAGTAAGCTGGTGCGGCAGATATGGGCTTTGGGAATACACGACAAACAGTTGATTTTTATTATCAAGCGGATTCTGAAAGCACCGATTAGAATGCCAGACGGCACTACCCTCATTCCAGACAAAGGCACACCGCAAGGTGGTATCATTTCACCGCTACTTGCGAATATCGTGCTGAATGAACTGGATAACTGGGTAGAGAGCCAATGGCAGAACCACCCTCTTGTAAAGGAATACGGGTATGAGAGGAAAATCAGAAACTCGATTACTTTTGACCGGAGTAAGGCATTTCTCAAAATGAGGAAAACGGGACTGAAAGAAATGTACATCGTGAGATATGCAGATGATTTCAGAATCTTCTGTCGGAATAAAGAGGACGCTTTGAGAACAAAAGAAGCTGTAACAGCGTGGATAACTGAGAGGCTAAGGCTTGAAGTATCGCCAGAGAAAACAAGGATAGTCAATGTCAGAAAACGCTATTCAGAGTTTCTCGGATTCAAGATACGGGTCAGACCAAAAAGCGGTAGGTACGCTGTGCAATCTCATATCTGTGACAAAAAGTTGGAACTGGAAAGGCAAAAGCTGGTGGAACAAGCGAAGCGGATTGCCAGACCGTCCAAAGGAAAAAGACCTTTAGACGAGATAAGGCTGTTCAATTCAATGGTTCTGGGAATACAGAATTATTTCCAGCTCGCTACCTGTATCAGTATTGATTGCAGAAAAATCCACAGGCAGGTCATGACAGTTTTAACCAACCGGCTCAATACAGAAACCGGGTGCAAACTTGTTCGAGAAGGCGGTGCAATGACCGAGAGCGAAAAGGAGCGGTTCGGTAAGTCGGCAATGGTGCGGTATGTATCAGGAATCGACCAACCTATCTACCCTATCGCATATATCAAGAACAAGATACCGATGGCAAAGAAAACAGCGGTATGCAGTTATACGGCCGACGGACGGACATTGATACACACAAACCTAAGCCTGAACTCATTTGTTCTGGCGGGTTTGAGAAATCAACCGTCTATGGGTCGAAGCACAGAACTCACAGACAGCAGGATTTCATTATTCTCTGCTCAACGTGGAAAATGTGCGCTAAGTGGAGAACTCTTTGAAAATGCGGCTGACATTGTATGCTGGCTGAAAACTCCGGCAGAATTTGGCGGCAGGGAACGCTATCAAAACATGATTTTGTTCCACAGGAGATTCCTTCCGCTTCTGCAAAGACGCCCGATGAATGAGCTGAAAGCGATAGCTGATGCTCTCAAAACAACAAAGGAACTGATGTTAAAAGTGAACAGTCTGCGTGAGCGGGCTGGTTTGTCCGCAATAGAATAATAGTATTTCATTTGGAGATTGATTAAATGCTTGTGAAAACAATCGATGGAACGCCGGATGCGGTGAAAGTCGCACGTCCGGTGTGAAGTGGGGGAAAATCCGGCGATAACTTCAAAGGATTACCTATCACTATAAGCCGAGCGCCTGTACTATTCTGCCCTCATCGGGTACATCTGGTACGAGGCGGAGCCGGAGGAGCGCAACTTCATCACCCTGCTGGACCTCATCAACGCCAGCGAGGCGCGGGAGGACGACGAGGAGTTCCAGTCCCCCGTGGACCTGCTGTTCGCCAAGCTGGAGAAGGAGCACCCGGACCACTTCGCCGTGAAGCAGTACCGCAAATTCAAAATGGCCGCGGGCAAAACTTTGAAGTCGATTCTGATTTCCTGCGGCGCCCGCCTTTCTCCCTTTGACATCGCGGAGCTGCGGGACCTCATGGCGGAGGACGAGCTGGAGCTGGATACCCTGGGCGACCGCAAATCGGCGCTGTTCGTCATCCTCTCGGATACGGACAGCACTTTCAATTTTGTGGCGGCGCTCATGTACTCTCAGCTTTTCAATCTGTTGTGCGACAAGGCGGACGACTTCTACGGCGGCCGCCTGCCGGTCCATGTGCGGTGTCTGCTGGATGAGTTTGCGAATATCGGGCAAATCCCGAACTTCGACAAGCTGATCGCCACTATCCGAAGCCGGGAAATCTCGGCTTCTATTATTTTGCAGAGCCAAAGCCAGTTAAAGACCATCTACAAGGACGCGGCGGATACCATCGTGGGTAACTGCGACAGCACCTTGTTTTTGGGAGGCAAGGAGAAATCCACCCTGAAAGAAATTTCGGAGCTGCTGGGCAAGGAGACCATCGACAGCTTCAATCAATCCGAAAACCGGGGCAGCCAGGTTTCTCACGGCCTCACCTATCAGAAATTGGGAAAGGAGTTGATGACCCAGGACGAATTGGCAGTAATGGACGGAGGCAAGTGTATCTTCATGCTGCGGGGCGTGCGCCCGTTCCTCTCGGACAAGTACGACCTGACGAAGCACCCGAACTACAAATACACCGCCGACGCCGACAAGAAGTACCTCTTTGATATGGAACGGTACATGAAACGCAAACCGGCCATCGTGAAGCCGGATGAGCCTTTCGAGATGTACGAATTGACAGCAACGGACCTTCAATAACAATTCTACAAACGAAAGGAACTATGATTTATGGATTTTTTCACTAACGCTATCGACGTATTGCAGACCTTGGTGATCGCCCTGGGCGGCGGCTTGTGCGTGTGGGGCGGCATCAACCTTTTGGAGGGTTACGGCCAGGACAACCCGGCGTCCAAAAGCCAGGGCATCAAACAACTGATGGCGGGCGGCGGTGTCGCCCTCATCGGCATTACCCTGATCCCGCTGCTGTCCGGTCTGCTCTCCGCCTGATGACTCCCCATAACACCCGCGGGAGGCCCCGGCACACGGGGCCTCCCGGAAAGGAGGTGATCCCCGTTGATCTTTGACGCGATACAGGAGTGGTTCCAGGAACTGCTCATCGACGGTATCATTTCAAACCTGACCGGGATGTTTGATACCCTGAATACCAAGGTGGGTGAGATCGCCGGGGAGGTGGGCATGACGCCCTCTGCGTGGAACAGCGGCATTTTCAACATGGTCCGCAATCTCTCGGAGACCGTGATCGTCCCCATCGCCGGCATCGTCCTCACCTTTGTCATGTGCTATGAGCTGATCCAGCTCATCGTAGAAAAGAACAACCTCCACGACTTCGACACCTGGATCTTCTTCAAATGGATCTTCAAGACCTTCTGCGCGGTGCTCATCGTCACCAACACCTGGAACATCGTCATGGCGGTGTTCGATGTGGCGCAGAACGTGGTCAGCCAGAGCGCCGGCGTCATCATCTCGGACGCGGGCATCGACATATCCGGCGTGACCGCCGACCTGGAGACCCAGCTCGCGGACTGGAGCATCGGCGCCCTGCTGGGGCTGTGGTTCCAGAGCATCTTCGTGGGGCTGTGTACGCAGATCCTCTCCATCTGCATCTTCCTGGTGATCTATGGCAGGATGATCGAGGTGTATTTGGTGACCTCGATAGGTCCCATCCCCTTTGCCACGATGGTGAACCGGGAATGGGGCAACACGGGGCAGAACTATCTCCGCTCCCTGCTGGCCCTGGGCTTCCAGGCGTTCCTCATTATGATCTGCGTGGGCATCTACGCGGTGCTGGTGGAGGGCATCTCCCTGAGCGGCGACAACATTTCCGGCGCCATCTGGGGGTGCATGGGGTACACGGTGCTCCTGTGCTTCACCCTCTTTAAGACCGGCAGCCTCGCAAAGTCCCTGTTCGGGGCGCATTAGGGGGAGGCCGGTATGGAGAAGAAATACAATGTCATCTACGCAGACCCGCCCTGGTCCTACAAGGTATGGAGCAAAAAGGGCGCCGGCCGGAGCGCGGAAAGCCATTATCCCACCATGAGCATAGAGGCCATCAAGGCGCTGCCTGTGTCCCGGCTTGCGGCCAGGGACTGCGCCCTGTTCCTCTGGATTACCTTCCCCATGCTCCGGGAGGGCTGGAGCGTTATGGACGCCTGGGGCTTCACCTTCAAGACGGTGGCCTTCGTATGGGTGAAGCAGTGCCGCAAATCGGACAACATCTTCACCGGGATGGGATACTGGACCCGCGCCAATGCGGAAATCTGTCTGCTGGCGACCCGCGGGCACCCGAAACGGGCGGCCAGGGATGTCAAGCAGGTCATCCTCTCCCATGTTGAGGAGCACAGCAAAAAGCCGGATGAGGCGCGGCGCCGGATTGAGGCCCTGATGGGGGACATCCCCCGGATCGAGCTGTTCGCCCGGCAGGCGACCCCCGGCTGGGATGTATGGGGAAATGAAGTAGCAAGCGACATCCAGCTTGCGGAAAGGAGCTGATTTTATTGGCCTATGTAACGATCCCGAAGGACCTGAGCAAGGTACAGAGCAAGGTCCTGTTCGGGCTGACCAAACGGCAGGTGATCTGCTTTGGAGCGGCGGCAATTATCGGCGTGCCGCTTTTCTTTTTGACCAAGGGGGCACTTGGCACCACCACGGCGGCCCTGTGCATGATCCTGGTGATGCTTCCCTTCTTCCTGTTCGCCATGTACGAGAAGAACGGGCAGCCCCTGGAGGTGTTCCTGGGACATCTCATTGAAAACAAATTTATCCGCCCAAAGACGCGGATCTACCAGACCAACAACCTGTACTCCGCCCTGGTGCGGCAGTACGAATTGGAACAGGAGGTAAGAGCGATTGCAGGCAAAAACGGCAAGACCCGCAAAACCGGCAGGGGCAAGGCGCAAGCTGACCCGCGCCGAGCGTAAGCAGATCGAGGCGGTGGTCCGCCAGGCCAAGGGGGACGGGAAAGCCCGTACAGTGCAGGAGAGCATCCCCTTCCGCAATATGTTCCCGGACGGCCTGTGCCGGCTGGAGGGCGGGACCTTCTCCAAGACCATCGCCTTCGAGGATGTCAACTACCGCCTGGCTTCGCCGGAGGGCCAGCGGGATATATTTGAACACCTCTGCGATTTCTACAACGGCTACGACCCCACCATCGGGGTGCAGATGTCGCTCAGCAGCCGGTATGTGGAGCATGGGCCGGAGGAGGACCTGTTCGGCATCCGTCCCCAGGGTGACGACCTGGACCCTGTCCGGGAGGATGCGGCCGGGATACTCCGCTTCCAGTATGAGCGGGGCAGCAACGGCTATGTGAAAACCAAGTATGTGACCCTGACCATCGAGGCGGAGAACCTTCCGGCGGCGCGGGCGCGGTTCGCCCGTATCGAGACCGACACCCTCAACCGCTTCAAGGTCATGGGCGCCGCCGCCCATGTGCTGGACGGGAAAGAGCGGCTGGAGCTGCTTCACGGCATCCTCCACCCGGCAGACGGCCGCCGTCCGGAGGGCGGGAAGTTCGCCTTCGATTGGGACTGGCTGGCGCCCAGCGGCCTTTCGGTCAAGGACTTCATCGCCCCGTCCTCCTTCCACTTCGGGGAGACCCGCACCTTCCGCATTGGCGAGATGTACGGGGCGGTGAGCTTTTTGCAGATCACCGCCCCGGAGATCCACGACCGCATTTTGGCGGAGTTTATGGAGACCGAGGGCAACATCCTGGTAACTATGCACATCCGGGGCATCAACCAGAACGAGGCCATCAAGATGGTCAAGCGCAAGATCACGGATTTGGACGCCATGAAGATCGCGGAGCAGAAGCGGGCGGTACGCAGCGGCTACGACATGGACATCCTCCCCAGCGACCTTGCCACCTACGGCGGCGCGGCAAAGACCATCCTCCAGGACCTGCAAAGCAGGAATGAGCGAATGTTCAATCTGACCTTCCTGGTCATGCACATGGCGGAGACCAAGCAGAAGCTGGAGATTGCCGTGTCCCAGGCGGCCAGCGTGGCGCAGACCTACAACTGCCTCCTCACCCGGCTGGACTTCCAGCAGGAGGACGGACTGATGAGCAGCCTTCCCCTGGGGCTCAACCGTATCAAAATCGAGCGGAGCCTCACCACTTCGGCGCTGGCGGTGTTCGTCCCCTTCGTCACCCAGGAGCTGTTTATGGGCGGGGACGCCATGTACTACGGCCTCAACGCTTTGAGTAACAACATGATCCTTCTGGACCGCAAACAGTCCAGAAGCCCCAACGGGCTGGTGTTCGGCACGCCGGGCAGCGGCAAGTCCATGAGCTGCAAGCGGGAGATCACTTTCATCATCCTGACCACCAAAGATAATGTCATCATCTGCGACCCGGAGGACGAGTATTCGCCCCTGGTGCGCCGGCTGGGCGGGCAGGTGATCCGGCTGTCCCCGTCCAGCACCGACTATGTGAACCCCCTGGACATCAATCTCAACTACTCCGACGAGGAGAACCCCCTGGCGCTGAAATCTGACTTCGTGCTTTCCTTCTGTGAGCTCATCATGGGGAGCAAGACCGGGCTGGAAGCCATCGAGAAAACCGTCATCGACCGGGCGGTGCAGAAGATCTACCAGCCCTACTTCGCCGACCCCAGGCCGGAGAATATGCCCATCCTGGGCGACCTGAAGGAGGCGCTGCTGGCGCAGGGCATCCCGGAGGCCGACCGGGTGGCCCAGGCGCTGGATCTGTATGTGAACGGTTCGCTGAACTTCTTTAATCACCGCACTACCGTGGACATCCGCAACCGGCTGGTCTGCTTTGACATCAAGGGTCTGGGCAAAAACTTGAAAAAGCCGGGGATGCTCATTGTCCAGGATGCGGTGTGGAACACCGTCACCATCAACCGGGCCATTGGGCGCTCCACCTGGTATTTCGTGGACGAGTTCCACCTCCTGCTGAAGGAGGAGCAGACGGCGGCCTATTCGGCGGAGATCTGGAAACGGTTTAGAAAATGGGGCGGGGTGCCCACCGGGGCGACCCAGAACCCCAAGGACCTGCTCTCCTCCCCGGAGATCGAGAACATCCTGGAAAACAGCGATTTCATCTATATGCTCAACCAGGCCGCCGGCGACCGCAAGATTTTGGCGGAGCGGCTGGGCATTTCGGCGGAACAGCTTGCCTATGTGACCAATTCCGAGCCGGGCCATGGGCTGCTGTTCTTCAACAATGTGATCCTGCCCTTTGCGGACGACTTCCCAAAGGACACGGAGCTTTATAAGCTGCTTACCACCAAGCCCAGCGAGGTGGAGCACGCGGCGGAAACGGAGGCGTGAATATGAAAAACAAACTGTATGTCATCAACGGTAAGACCTATCTCTCCCACATCAACGATGAGGTCCACCTGTATGGGCTTCTCCACCAGCTCGCTTTTCTGGCTGGCCGGATCAAGGACGAGGAGGACGTGTTCCATGTGCTGGACGCGGCGAAGCGCTACGGCGAGATCGCCGAGGAGAAATTCCAGAGCTGGGGCATCCCCGGCCGCTACCTGGTATTCGGCGACCCCAAGGATTTGAAGGGGCTCATGGACAAGGAACTGGACGAGGTGGAGGTGGTCCCGGAGGAGGAGCCGAAGCCCAAAAAGTATAAGGATGAGTACATCATCCCCGGCTATGGCTTCCGTATGCTGGTGGGCGACATCCACCACCTGATCGTCCTCTACTATTCGCTGGCCCGCCGCCTGTCCGAGGCGGAGACGGAGAAGGACTTTCTCCGCTTGAAAAAGCGGGCCGGCAATTATGAGAAAGAGATGAAGCGGATCTACCGCAGCCTGGGGCTCCCGGAGAGCAGCGGCATCGCGCATGATACCCTGGAGGAGGCCATCATCAAGCGCCACAACTTGATCCCCCTGGAGGAAGTGGAGGACGAACCTCAGGATGACGGCCTTGAAGGGGATGAGGTATGGAGCGACTGACCCATGTAAGCCTGTTCTCCGGCATCGGCGGTCTGGACCTGGCGGCAGAGGCAGCCGGATTCGAGACCGTCTGCCAATGTGAATGGGCGGACTACCCCTATTCTATCCTGGAGCGGCACTGGCCGGATGTGCCGAAGTTCCGAGACATCACCACATTCACGAAGGAGGCGTTTTTTGAGAAAACAGGACTTGAAACAGTCACCATCATTTCCGGCGGATTCCCCTGTCAGCCCTTCTCCACCGCAGGAAAGCGGCGGGGCTTTGCGGATGAACGCTACCTGTGGCCGGAAATGTGCCGCGTTATTGCCGAACTGCGGCCCCGTTGGGTGCTTGGGGAAAATGTTGCTGGCTTCATCAATATGGGGCTCGACAAAACGATTTTTGACCTGGCAAAAGCGGGATACGCTGTTCTCCCATTCGTATTTCCGGCTTGCGGCGTCGGCGCATGGCATGAGCGCCAGCGAACTTTTATCGTCGCGGCTGATGTTTCCCACGCCCCTTGCCTCCGACAAATCCACCTGCCGGGACGCTGCCAACCTGGATGTGTTCCTGTCGGACAACGGGATCTTCCGCAAGCGGAACAAGGACGGGACGATCTGGAGCCTGTCCCTGTCGGCGGCGGTATTCTACCTGACGCCGGCGGCGTCGGAGGGCTACCGCTCCACCCTGAAACCGGCGGCCTTCCGGGGCAAATCCCCATCCTCCAACCTGTCGGCCCAGGTGATCCACCAGGAGCAGCCCCTGTCGGAGAAGGCGGCGCTGAACCCCGATTGGGTGGAATGGCTCATGGGCTTCCCGCAGGGATGGACGGACGTATCCTCTGGGCCAGCGAGCCGGAGGGCGTCCCCCGCATAACCGAGGATACGAAGGATCGGGCGCTGCGGCTGAAAACCCTGGGGAACGCGGTCTGCCCGCCCCAGGCCTATCCCATTTTTCACTACATTTCCCTGATAGAGACCGGGGCGTGCGCCGGCATCTGCCCCTATGGAGGAGGTGACGGATAAATGCAGGAATGGAAAGCCTCCGAAAAGGAGGCGCAGAAGATGACCCGTGATGGAGCCATCTCGGTGAACCTGGTGACTGGCGAGGCCACCCATATTTCAGACCGTCCCTCGGAGCAGGATTATTCTTCTGCTGATGAAACGGCGGGGGCATTGATCCGGGCGGCGGACGAGGTGGTGGGACACCGGGAACGCCGACAGGCGAAAAAGGCGCGGCGAAAGCGGCGAGACACCTTTCGGGAGGGTGAGGCAGCCAGGGACCGCCCTTCCTCCCGTTTGCAGTTTTCCGAGACAGACCAGGCGGCGCCGGAACTGAAAAAGGCCATCCGTAAGTCGGACAAGGCGGCGGATCGGCTGGACGCGGCGAAAGCTGCTGTCCCCGTAAACCCTCCCGGCAAGGAACATGGCAACCCATTGTCCCGGCCGGTCCAGGAAATACGGTCCACCCTCCACGGTGAAGTGAGCAAGGTGGAGGGCGATAACTCCGGCGTTCAGGCCGGCCACCTGGGAGAACGGCAGATTGAGAAGGCTGTGGGCTATGGCAATCGGCGTTTCCATCAGGCGCGTGCGGACCGGAAACTGAAACCCTGGCGGGATGTGAAACAGGCAGAGCAGGCAGCGGTGAAAGCCAATACCAATTTCTACTGGCGGAAGTCCGTCATGGAAAATCCCCAGCTTGCGTCCAGTAACCCCATCTCCCGCCTTTGGCAGAAAAAGCGACTGCAAAAACAGTATGCTGCCGCACATCGGGCAGGGACCGGCGCGGCCCAGGCTGCGGGAAAGGCATCCCAGACCGCCGCTTCCGCAGCGAAGAAAGGCGGCGGGACCATCGCCCAGAAGCTGGGCGGCCTTGTGACGAAGAACAAACACACCCTTCTCATTGTGGGCGGGATTGGGCTGATCCTCATGCTCATCATGGGGCTGATGCAGTCCTGCACCTCCATGTTCGGGGGCGGGACTTCCGGCCTGGTGGCCTCCTCCTATCTTTCGGAGGACTCAGACCTGACCGGGGCCGAGGCCGCCTACTGCGAGATGGAGGCGGAGCTGCAAGAATATCTGGACACCTACGAGGCCACCCACGACTACGACGAATATCACTTTGACCTGGACGAGATCGAGCATGACCCCTATGTGCTGCTGTCCATCCTGTCGGCGCTTCACGAGGGGGTGTTCACCCTGGACGAGGTGCAAGGGGATCTGGAAATGCTCTTTGACAAGCAGTACATCCTCACCGAGACCGTGACCACCGAAACAAGGTATCGGACAGAAACGAGGACGGACAGCGAGGGCAACGAGTACGAGGTAGAGGTTCCCTACACCTGGTATATCTGCACCGTCACGCTGGAAAACTTTGACCTCTCTCATGTGCCGGTCTACATCATGGGCGAGGATCAGCTTTCCATGTATGCCGTGTATATGTCCACCCTGGGCAACCGGCCGGATCTGTTCCCGTCCTCCGGGTATGTGGGCAAGTACATCGAGAACCCTCCTACGGCCTGGGACATCCCCGCCGAGTACCTGACGGATGAACGGTTTGCCACCCTCATCACCGAGGCGGAGAAATACCTGGGATACCCCTATGTGTGGGGCGGGAGCAGCCCGGAGACATCGTTTGACTGTTCCGGCTTCGTCAGCTATGTGCTGACCAGCACCGGCCTGTGCAATACCGGGCGGCTGGGCGCCCAGGGGCTCTACAATATCTCCACGCCGGTATCCGACCCCCAGCCCGGTGATCTGGTGTTCTTCGTGGGCACCTATGACACCAGCGGTATCTCCCATGTGGGTATTTATGTGGGCGATGGAATGATGCTGCATTGCGGAGACGTGCGTCCAGATAGGACGGAAGTAGAAGTAGACGAAAGGAGGGCAGCTTGAAGGTACTACCCCGTAAGATAACGCGGGAATCCACCTGACTAACCGAAAGGCGAAAGCTGGCACGGGACAATAGCACGTTAGGAAAGCGGTAAGTCACCTAAAGGCAATCGGGTGCGACTGAACTGCGAGGATAAGTGAATATGAGGATAAATCTGGGCTTGAATCTTGTGAGTTCCCAGCCCCTGTTCAGTGTGGGCATAGGAAATTTGCCTGAAACCTATGGTGCAAACAGGGCCAGAAAGGGGAGCCTTCTGACCTGTGATCAGAATACCGGAAAGGGTTGCCTTCCGGTAGGTTATCAAAGAAATGCACGGCGCGCCGGAGAACCGGTGTCAACGGAACGAAAGCATATCCGACAATTCACACTTACCTACTACTTCCGTTAACTGGAGATTGCCTAAACCAGAGCGCCCATAAGGGCTATGTGGCAGACACTGAAAATCTGGCATGGCAACGGAGCTTCCATAGTAGTCTGAGAACCCTGAATTGACAGGGAAAGCCGTAAATCGGATGCGGGAAAGCCGCTCACATGGCGAAGGGAAGCAGTCTGAGCGTATTAAAATCAGAAATTGATTAGGGAGGAAAACCTCATTGAAACCAACAATGGAGATTTTAACTAAGTTACAAGAAAACTCAAAGAAACACCATGATGAAGTATTCACAAGGCTTTATCGCTACCTGCTCCGGCCAGATATTTACTCTATTGCTTACCAGCACCTCTACTCCAATGAAGGGGCTGGGACAAAAGGCGTGGATGAAGATACGGCGGACGGATTCAGCGAGGAGTATGTGGAGCGTATTATTGAAGCATTGAGAACGGAGACATACCGCCCGAAACCTGTCCGACGCAGCTATATCCAGAAATCGAATGGAAAAATGCGCCCATTAGGTCTGCCTACTTTCACGGACAAGTTGATTCAGGAAGTCATGCGAATGATTTTGGAAGCGGTCTATGAACCTGTTTTCTCGAATTACTCTCACGGATTTCGCCCCGGCAGAAGCTGTCACACGGCACTGGCCCAGCTCAAGCATGAGTTTATCGGTGCAAGCTGGTTCGTTGAGGGCGATATAAAAGGCTGTTTCGACAACATCGACCATACGGTGCTGATTGCTGTTATCGGCAGGAAAATCAAAGACGCCAGATTTCTGAAACTCATACGGCTGTTCTTAAAGTCGGGCTACATGGAGGACTGGAAATACTACGGTACTTACAGCGGCTGTCCGCAGGGCGGCATTATTTCGCCAATCCTTGCGAACATCTATCTGAATGAGCTGGACAGCTACATTGAGGAATTGAAAAAGGAGTTTGACGTTAGGACGCCGTACAGAACCACTCCGGCATACCATGCGATTGAGCGAAAGCGGGCAAATTTAAGGAGAAAAATAGACCGACGTGAAGCTGGCCTGGAACGTGACTTGCTGATTGCGGAGTACAAAAAGCTAACTAGCGAATTGTATAAAACGCCAGCAAAGTTGTGTGATGATAAAAAGCTTAAATATGTTCGCTATGCGGATGATTTTCTGATTGCCGTCAACGGGAGCAAGCAGGATTGCGAATGGATAAAAGTAAAACTCACGGAGTTTATCCAGAACACTCTGAAAATGGAGTTAAGCCAGGAAAAAACGCTGATTACCCATAGCAACACGCCTGCGAGATTTCTCGGTTATGATGTGCGGGTACGCCGTGACCAGCAGATAAAGCCGTGGAAGAAATGCAAACAGCGCACGATGAATAACACCGTGGAGCTACTTATCCCGCTTCAAGATAAGATTGAAAAGTTTCTGCTCTCAAAAGGCATTGTAAAACAGAGAGCCGATAACGGAAAGCTGGAGCCAACCAGCAGACTTTCTTTATTGCGCCACACAGATTTAGAGATTGTGACGGTATTTGACGCGGAACTGCGGGGAATCTGCAACTACTATCACCTCGCCAGCAACTACCGAAGCCTGAACTATTTCAGCTATCTCATGGAATACAGCTGTCTGAAAACACTGTCCGGCAAGCACCGTTGTAAACTGTCCAAAATTTATGACAAGTACCGTGTTGGTGAAAAGCGTTGGGGTATCCCCTACGAAACAAAAGCCGGAAAGAAAATCCGCCGACTCACGAAGTTTAACGAGATTGACGGTAAAAAGTGTGAGGACATTGAACCGAAAGTCATTACGATTGTAGCCAAAGGACGCACTACGATAGATGACCGTCTAAAGGCCAGAGTATGCGAACTATGTGGCAGAACAGACGTAAAACTGGAAATCCATCATGTGAACAAGGTGAAAAATCTGAAAGGAAAAGAAGCCTGGGAGCAAGTGATGATAGCGAAACGGCGCAAAACACTGGCGGTCTGCCATGACTGCCACCAGAAAATACATCATGGTTTCTAAAAGTTATTTTTGTAATGGAGCAAAGATGGCGAGCCGTGTGCATTGAGAGGTGCAAGCACGGTTCTGGGAGGGGTCTGCGCAGGCCTGCCGCAGAAATGCGGCAAGGCGGCGCTTTCCTACTCTACCCGATTTCCTACACCAATTTGAATACAAATTACTGGCAGTCTCACTTTTATGCCTACGGCCGGCCGCCGTACAACTGATGGGAGGTGAAACACACATCAATATGGTTTCCTATGGGGGCGGTGTCAACAGCACCGCCCTTTTAGTCGGCCTGCACCAGCACCGTATCCCGGTAGACCTGATCCTCTTTGCGGATACCGGGGCGGAGCATCCCCACACCTATGCCTACCTGGACATCATGGACCGCTGGCTGAAGGACCACGGGATGCCGCCCATTACCAGAGTGTATAAGACCACGCGGGACGGAAAGCGGCTGACCTTGGAACAGGAGTGTTTGCAGAGCGGCACCCTGCCTTCTATGGCCTATGGCTTCAAGCGGTGTTCCCTGAAACACAAAATCGGGCCGCAGGAAAAGTTCTGCAACCATTATCCGCCCTGCCGGAAGGTGTGGGCGGCGGGCAAACGGGTGGTCAAGTTCATCGGCTACGACGCCGGCGAAGGCTACCGCAGCGACAAGGTGCTGCTGGGGGATCTGGCCGACCCCAAGTACAGCAAGTGGTATCCCCTGATGGAATGGAGATGGGACCGGGCGGCTTGCCAGCGAGCCATTGATGATGCGGGGCTGCCCCAGCCGGGCAAGTCCTCTTGTTTCTTCTGCCCCAGCATGAGGGCGGAGGAGATCATCTATCTGCGTGACCACCACCCGGACCTGTTCCGGCGGGCCATCGCGCTGGAGGACAACGCCCGCCCCAATTTGAAAACGGTCCAGGGCCTGGGCCGCAACTACTCTTGGAAAGAACGGTTTGGAAAGGAGAATTGCACACATGGCAACTGTTGAGAAAATCCGCCGAGACATCGAAAAGACCAAGGAGAAGATCTCCGAACAGCAGAAGCGCCTCCGCTCTCTGGAGGCGCAGCTTGTGGAGGAGGAGAACCTGGAGATCGTCCGCATGGTCAAGGCGGTAAAGATGGACAACCGGGAGCTGACGGCCTTCCTGAAGGCTTACGCCAGCGGCCTCATCACCCTGCCGGAGGGCATGATGGAGGCGGAGGCCGCGGCGGACCCTGGCGAGAATGACATGGAGGACACCAAGTATGAAGAATAAGAAGATCATCCGCCTGTTTACGGCGGCCCTGGCCGTGGCGCTCTGTGCCACGGCCTTTGCTGTCCCTGCCTTTGCCGGCGGCGGGGATGGCGAACCCTACTACACCGAAACTGCCGGGACAGAGGCCGCTCCCACGGGGGATGCCGAGTCCCCGGAGGTCACTGTGACCGATGATGAAGATACTGCTGGCAACAATGATACGCAGGCCGGCGCTGATACTCTGGATCAGCTTGCCGAACTGCTCGGCGGTCTGGGGACCGTCACGGTCACCGAGGAGGGTATCCAGTTTACCCCTGATGCGGAGGGATTGGAGACCCAGCAGATCGGGACTGTGACCACCTGCGGGGGAAACCTGAATGTCCGCACTGGCGCGGGGCTGGAAAACGACGCATTTACCCAGCTTCCCAACGGGGCGCAGGTGGAAGTCATCGGCACCGAGGACGAATGGGTCAAGGTGCTTCTGCCGGAGCGCGAGGGCTATGTCCATTCCGATTACCTGACCATCACGGACACGGGCACCTTCTCCCTCTCCCTGGATGGGGCGGAGCTTTCCTCGCTCCTGGAGCTGTTCACTTCCGGCCTGTCGGATGGGACAGGCGCTGCCCTGACCCCGGACGGGAACCTCTCCCTTGTGGATGACATCGGCGGAACCGCCTCCGGCAAACAGTTCATCACGGTGGAGACAAAAAGCGGAAATGTGTTTTACCTCATCGTTGATCGGGATGATGAAGGAGCGCAGACTGTTCACTTCCTCAATCAGGTGGATGAAGCCGATCTGATGGCCTTAATGGAGGATGGGGAGACCCAGGAGGAGGAACCCGCGGTCTGCACCTGTACCGAGAAGTGCCAGGCCGGGGCGGTGAACACTTCCTGCGAGGTGTGCGCGGTGAATATGGCCGAGTGCGCCGGCGCGGAGCCGGAGCCGGAACCCGAACCGGAGCCGGAGGAGGAGAAGTCCGGGGGCATGGGCGCCCTGGCGCTGGTCCTGGTGCTGGTGGTGCTGGGCGGCGGCGGAGCCTTCGCCTACATCAAGTTCATCCGTCC
This sequence comes from Anaerotignum lactatifermentans, assembly GCF_014982935.1. NCBI lineage: Bacteria > Bacillati > Bacillota > Clostridia > Lachnospirales > Anaerotignaceae > Anaerotignum > Anaerotignum lactatifermentans. Next base: position 25,074 of record NZ_JADCKK010000013.1, read on the forward strand.
CAAGCAGGCGTCCAAGGCCAGCGCAGACCCGGACGACTATGATTTTGCGGATGAGGAGGAGTATATCAACGAGGACGAACCTGAACAGGAGGAAGAAACGGAGGATACGAAATGAAGCTGGTGATCTGCGAGAAACCGAGTGTTGCAAAATCCATCGCGTCGGCCCTGGGTGTCACATCCAGGGCCGACGGCTGTTTTGAGGGGAACGGGCTCATTGTTTCCTGGTGCGTGGGCCATCTGGTGTCCCCGATGGACGCGGCGGGGTATGACCCTGGCTACAAGAAATGGCGGTATGATGACCTTCCCATTTTGCCGGAGCCCTTCCGTTATGTGCTGGTGAAGGACAAGGCGGACGCCTTCCAGAACTTGAAGCGGCTCATGGACCGGGAGGATGTCACCGAACTGGTCAATGCCTGCGACGCCGGGAGGGAGGGTGAGCTCATTTTCCGGCTGGTCTATGAGATGGCGGGCTGTACCAAACCCTTCTCCCGGCTGTGGATCTCTTCCATGGAGGACGCGGCCATTCGGGAGGGCTTTGCCGACCTGCGCCCCGGTGCGGAGTATGACCCGCTGTATCAGTCCGCCCTCTGCCGCCAGAAAGCGGACTGGCTCATCGGGATCAATGCCACAAGACTTTTTTCTGTTCTCTACCACCGCACCCTGAATGTGGGGCGGGTGCAGACGCCCACCCTTGCCATACTGGTGGACCGGGACTGGAAGATCACCAGCTTCAAGAAGGAGAAATACCACCATGTGCGCCTGGTCCTGGACGGGGCCGAGGCGGTCAGCGAGCGGATCACCTCCCCGGAGGAGGCGGAGACCCTGCGGGCGGCCTGTGCCGCTGGTCCGGCGGTCTGCACCTCTGTCACCCGTGAACAGAAGAAAGAGGCGCCGCCCAAACTCTACGACCTGACCACTTTGCAGCGGGAGGCAAACCGGGTGTTCGGCTACACGGCAAAACAGACGCTGGACTACGCGCAATCCCTCTATGAGAAGAAGCTACTGACCTATCCCCGGACGGACAGCCGGTATTTGACCGCTGATATGGCGGAGACCGCTTCGGCGGTCCTCCACCTGGCGGCCAAGGTGCCGCCCTTTGATGGATGCGCCGAGTTCTTCCCGGATGTGACCCTGCTGGTGAACGATGGGAAGGTATCCGACCACCACGCCATCATCCCCACCCTGGAGCTGGAGAAGGCTGACTTGTCCGCTCTGCCCGTGGGCGAGCGCAATATCCTTCTGCTGGTGTGCCGGGAGCTGCTGTGCGTGGTTGCGGAGCCCTTTGTGTACGAGACTGTCACGGCGACCTTTACCTGCGGCGGGCAGACCTTCACCGCCAAGGGCCGCCATGTGCTGTCCCTGGGGTGGAAGGACATTGACCGCATTTTCCGCGCTTCCCTGAAAGAGGAGCCGGAGGACGAGGCGGAACCCGCCGCCCTGCCGGACTTCACCGAAGGTCAACTTTTTAACCGGGTGAAGGCCGCTGTCACCGAACACTTCACCGCCCCGCCCAAGGCCTACACGGAGGACACCCTCCTGGCGGCGATGGAGACTGCCGGAAAAGACGATATGCCGGAGGATGCCGAGCGTAAGGGCCTGGGCACCCCGGCCACCAGGGCGGCGATCCTGGAAAAGCTGGTGGCGGCCGGTTTTGTGGAACGCAAGGGAAAAAGCCTCATCCCCACCAAGGCGGGGATCAACCTGGTCACTGTCCTGCCGGATACGCTGACCTCTCCCATGCTCACGGCGGAGTGGGAACAGAAGCTGACCGGCATTGCCAGAGGCGAGGCGGACCCCGCTTCGTTCATGGATGGGATTTCTGAAATGACGCGGGAGCTTGTGAAAAATTACTCCCACATTTCCGAGGAGGGGCAAAAGCTGTTTGCCCCGGAGCGTGAGACCGTGGGCCTCTGTCCCCGCTGCGGCAAGCCGGTGTATGAGGGCAAGAAGAATTTTTACTGCTCCGACCGCTCCTGCCAGTTTGTGCTGTGGAAGGATGACCGCTTCTGGACCTCCCGCAAAAAGGAACTGACCAAGAAAATGGCCGGCGACCTGCTGAAAAAGGGCCGCACCTCCGTCAAGGGGATGTGGTCTGAAAAGAAGGGCGCCTCCTATGACGCGGTGGTGGTGCTGGATGATACCGGCGGGAAGTATGTCCGCTTCAAGCTGGAGTTCCCCAAACGGAAGGAGGGCGTGAATGGCAAAAAGTAAATCTGATATTTCCCTGAATGATCTGAAAGCAATGCTCCCCCAGGAGGGGAGCATTGCGGAGCAGGAGGCGGCACTTCGGGCTTTGACCACCCTTTCTCAGGAGGACCGGAACCTTCTGGCCGCTGTGCAGGAGTCTCCCTATCGTCTGACCACGCTGGAGCAATTTCGGGAGTTCCCCGCCAATACCGAGTATTTCATCCTGGAGTCCCGTGTCAATAAACTGGATACGCTGGGATGGCGCTATCTGTTTGAGCATACAGATATAGTTTTCCCGGATGAGTTGCTGAAGGCCATTGATCCCGTTCCTTTTGGCAAATACGCCATGCAGGAGGAACAGGGCTGTTTTACCAGCAGGGGCTATTTAACGCTGTCCGGGGACGAGTGGCAGCATGACCGCCCCCAGGAGAAGCAGACGGACCGGAAACCCTCCATCAAGGAACGGCTGGAGCAGAGCAAGCAGGAGTGCATGGGAAAAAACAAGGCGCCGGCGCCCCACAAGGGGAAGTCCGAGCCGGAATTGTAAGGAGGTGCGTATATGCCCCATTATGAATATGACAAGGATTATCCCTTCGCCGCCTTCATCACCAACTTGGGCAAGTACAACGAGGGCTCCCTGGTGGGTGAATGGGTGAAGTTCCCCACCACGGCGGAGGAGCTGCAAAAGGTGTTTGAGCGGATCGGCATTGGCTCCAAGGACGACTTCGGGCAGCCCTATGAGGAGTGGTTCATCACCGACTATGACTGCTATGTGGACGGCCTCTATGACAAGCTGGGCGAGTATGAGAACCTGGACGAGCTCAACTACCTGGCCTCCAAGCTGGACGAGATGAGCCAGGGCGAGTACGAGCAGTTCCAGGCGGCTATGGAGATCGGCGACCATTCCGGCAGTTTGCAGGAGATCATCAACCTGACCGAGAACCTGGACTGCTACGATGTGTACCCCGACATCCGCGACCATGACGACCTGGGCCGGTATTACATTGAGGAGCTGGACGCCATGCAGGTGCCGGAGCACCTGCGGAACTACATCGACTATGAGGCCTACGGCCGGGACGTCGCCCTGGAGGAGGGCGGCGAATTTACCGACTTCGGCTATGTGCGGGATACCGGGGACACCTTCCATGAATATTACGATGGCGAACACGGCAGTATCCCGGAGGAATACCGGGTGATGACCTTCCAGGACGATATTCCCGAAGAAGAAATTTCGGAATGGGCAATGGACATTGCCTACGATATGGACGAGTTTTTTCGCCAGCACGACCCGCAGTACGCCGCCGAGCACCCGGAGGAACATGCGGCGAGGGAGGAAATTTACGAAAACCTGATGGCCGGCCGCATTTCCGCCCTGGATGAGAAGCTGGCCGCCCTGGGGCAGACCCAGGAGGACTATCTGCCTTCCGAAATCGAGAAGTTCAAGGACGCCACCGGGTATGAGGAATTTCTTGACTTTGATCCGGCTGTAATCAAAGCGGCACTGGAGGACCCGGACAAGTCCCATGTGGACGAGATGCTGGCCTTTGCGGAGCAGGCGGGCCGGGACTATGAGGCGGAGCTGGCCGGGCAGGCCACGGCACCCTCCCCGGATGACCGGGAGACCGGCGAAACAGTGCGGACCCCCAGGGGCACCTTCTATGTGACGGATATGAGCCGGGAACAGATGGAGGCGGCCGGGTATGGCTTCCACCACCAGTCTGACGATGGGAAGTATCTCATCATGGGCAACGGCTCCCGCTCTTTCGCTATCCGCAATGAGGAGGCCCAGGAGCACGCCGCCCCGGAGAAAATGATGGTCCTTGTGGTAGAGCCGATGAAGGAACCCTACCTGAAGGAGATCGACCTTGGCCTCCATTCGCTGCAAGCGGAGGTGGGCGGCGACATTGCCGCCTCCTATCCCTTCTCTGACCCGGTGGGGCTGGTCTGCAACGATGAGGGCAAGCTGATCGGCCTGGAGCTGAACCGGGGCCTGCGGGATGAGGATGGAAACCTCTATGACATCATGGCCGGCACCTTCCTGGTGGTGGGCCTGGGTGAGGAGGACTTCACCTCGCTGCCCCCGGAGCTGGCGCAGAAGTATATGGAACACTTCAAGCAACCGGAGCAATTTATTAACCTGAACGGGCAGATCATCGCCCTGCCGGTGGAACCGGAGAACCCCCTTCGCACCGCAGAGATGACCGTGGAGGACGACTACGGGATGATTGATGGGGTCATCAACAACGGCCGCAAGGGCGAGGAGCTGGAGGCGGCGAAGGGTGAGGTGCGCCGGACCTCCCCGGAGAAAAAGCCCTCCATCCGGGAACGGCTGGAGGCGGCGAAAAAGGAGTGCGGCGAACGCAAGCCCCCGGACAAAGCCCACCAGAAGAAGCCCCCGGAGCACGACCTATGAGCCGGAGCAAGAAGTGGCGGCTGGAATGGGCTTTCTTCCTGGGGGAGAACGGCCGCCGCAAGTACAACAAGGTCTGCAAGGGCTGCGCCCACCCCTGCAAGCAGAGCTTCCGGGCTGTCCTCATCGCCTGTCCCCATTACCAGTCCGCACGCTCAAAAAAGTGCGGCGATAGAGGTTGAAAATGGGGCGAAAAATCGCTTGTGGCGGCTTTTCCGGGAGTAGCCTTTATGATTACCATGTGGGCGTGCCCCTCCGATTTGAGGGGTGCAGAGAGGCTGTTTTGAACACTTTTCCATAACAGAGCGGGAGCGCCGCCTTCGGTTTGAGCCGAGGGTGACGCTCCCGCTTCTTTTTTTGTTCTCTTTTTTCTCTTTCAATCAGGATCGGATAGGACAGGATAGGAAGAATATTCGCCGTAGTAGGCGCTGTGGGAATGTGCGTAAACGGTCATGTTTGTGGAGCTGTGGGAAACGATGTTTGCGGGCTGTGGGAAAGCCGGCGGCTTTTCCATCGGGCCGTGAATGTCTGTTTTCCATCGGCGGAGCGGCCGTTTTCCACATTTCCATAGTGCGGTTACCCCACAATCAGGCGGTAGATGGTGAGGGGCACATACCACGCCGCCACCAGCAGGCGCCACACCAGGACGAAACCCCCGATGAGTCCGCCGATGATGAAGTTCAGCGCGAACAGCGCGGCGCCGCCGCCCAGGGAGCTGCCGCCCGGCACGATCCAGACGCACATCCGATGGATGCCGAAGGGCAGGCCGCAGAGTATCCAGAGCCAGAGAAGATCCAGCTCCCCATTCCTGATGCAGGCGGATTTGAAAATGCAGTACAGCAGCCCGGCGATGGCGACGGGCAAAACTGCCTTCTTGAAAAATTCCTTGATGGCCTCGGTTCTCGTCATTGGCGGCACCTCCATTCCTGCCTCCATTATACCGGGAAAATCTGACTGCGCCCAGGGCCTTTTGAAAAGTCTGGTAAAGGCGCACAACCTCCGCTATTCCAGCTCGTTATTTCGCTGCCTCTGCGGTTCGGCCTCCCTCGGCTTTTCCAGCAGGGCCTCCACATTCTGGCGGAGGGTGTCGTACTCCCGTTCCTCCCGCTGGGCTTTTCTATATTCCGATTGCAGGGTGGCCTTCCTGGCGGTGAGTTCATCCATTTCGGCCCGGAGCCGTTGGGCGGCGGGCAGGGGTACGGCGTTCAACCGTTTCAGTTCCCTTGCCGCCGCCTCAAACAGAATGATCTCCCCCTCATGCCCCCGGAGGAATTTCTCCTTGTCCCTGGACTGGCGGTATTGGTCATACAGGGGACGGAGCTGGCGATAGGTGGCGGCGTGCTTCATGGTGAGAGTCAGCCGCTCCATTTCCTTCTCCGTTGCCCGGAGGGCTGCTTTCACCCTGGCGGTGGCGGCCGCCGCCCCGTTGCAACGCTCGGTCAGCTCCTCATAGCTGGAGATCCCATGTTCGGTCAGAAAGTTCAGCGTTTCAGCGGCCCGTTTCAAATTCTCGATGGTCGCCCAGTGCTTGTAACCGGCGCTCTGCTGGGCTTTGAGATTGTTCTGAATGTCGATGAGCAGGCTGGGCTTCCCGGTGCGCTGCTGGGGCTGGCGGGAGGGCCTGGGCCTTCCGGCGATCCGGGCGGTCAGGGCCTCCTCGGCATAATCGGCGCCCAGGGTTTTCAATCGGGTGAACCGTTCCTGGCCCGGAGCCCTGGCGGATATGTACTTGCCCCGTTTCAGTTCGTACCCTTCCCGCTGAAGGCGGCGGAGCAGGTCCTCCAGGTCAGAGCAGCCGGGCAGGAGCCGGTCAATGGCGGCACGCAGCTTCGCCTTGTAGCTGGTGCCGTTCTGTTCCGCCTGATGCTCAATGTAGCTCTTGCCCTTGTCCCTGCCGGGAACGATGACGGACAGGCCATGTTCTTTGCAGATCCGGTCACTGGTGCGGCGGATGAAGTGATAGCTCCGCTTATTGGAGTGATAGTGCTTGTGGTCCTGAAAGCTGACCGCATTGAAAATCAGGTGATTATGGACGTGGTCTCTGTCTATGTGGGTGGTAAGGACAAATTCATACTTGCCGCCCAGGACCTCCCGCGCCAGCTCCATGCCGATCCGGTGGGCTTCCTCCGGCGTGACCTCCCCAGGCTCAAACGCCTGGATGAGGTGCCTGCCCAGGTTCGTGCCCTTGTCGATGGCATGGCGGCGGGTCCAGGCAAATTCGATGTCGGCGGTCTCGGCGGAGCAGCCGAAGGAGGACACCAGCAGTTTCCCATCTGTCTTATCGGGATTGCAGATATAGTCAATGGCCGCTTTCAGCGTTGACTTAATAGGATGCGTCTTTGTAACTGCCATATCTGCTCCATCCTCTCCCGGATCTCCTCCATGTCGGCCTGGTAGGCCGGACCGCCGGCGTTTAACCGCTTGGCGATCTGGTTGATGTTCCGGCCGATGGCGGAGAGGGCGCGGGTCATCTCCTTGATGTCGGTGGTGTCCACCTGGATGATGTACCCATCAATCGCCATTTTGCGGAGATAGGCGCCGCTCCGCTTTGTGTGGAGCTGGGTCATTTTCTCCTCAATGAGCCGCTTTTCCTCCTCTGTCACCCAAAACTTCATCTGGATATTCCGCTTTCGGTTTGCCATGCTGCGCCGCCTCCGTTTCCATAAGGGTCTGGGACTATCCCAGCAAGCAATTTTTCGATTTAGGGGCAGGGGTCCCCCTAAATCAAAAATCCGCCAGTGGGTACTCACTGGCTGTGCTTGCTATCTACTCCATACCCCCACCGAAAGGCGGTATTTGTTGCGCGTTCCTTTGATTTTGGACGCAAAAAAAGATTGCAGCCGCCATGCGCTGCAATCTCCCGATTTCTCATATTGTGAGGTTAATCCTCTGCTTTTTCGACTTCCGTTATCTCCCTTGCTGTTGCGGTTACAATCCGTATGCCTTTATCGCTCATACCGTCCAGCAGCGCGTCAAGCTGCCGCCGCCCGGTGGATTTCTCCGCATTGCTGTTCGGGAAGAAAAATTGATCTACCGAAATATGATACCGGGTTACAAGGTCATAGAATACCTGTAAACTCGGCTGTTGTCCCTTGTTCTCGATATTCGCAAGGTAGCGCGGGGAAATATATAACTCGTCGCTTACCTTTTTGCGGCTCTCGCCGTATTCATTTCTCGCGGCTTTTATAGCTGCCCCGAAAGCCTTAAAGTCGTACAATGGTACGGGTCTTTTTGCCATTTTCATTCACCCTGTTACATTTTACAGTTCACCTTTCTTTTTGGATATGTCCACACAATTCATATCATTAGGTTAAATACTTCCTGTTGTGTATTGACAGTAGACTGATTTTCTGATAAAATAAAATTTATGTAAAAGGAGGCGGCGTTTATGTTGCATAGCATGCGTATTAGATAAGCATTGAAAAAAAGGATTTTCCCATTTTCAACATGGGCTTTTTTGTCATGCTTATTTTGCGGATGCTATACAAAAAACTAACGACGTATAGATATAGTATAGACATAGTGCAAGCTATGCCTTAGTTTTGTTGTACTGCTCTGTGCATTATAAATGCAGGTCAATGCTCATGTTGAGGATTGACCTGCATTTTTTGTGTAAAAAGGACGAGTGAAATATAATGCTTAAAAAATATTGGATAAAATGTCCGATTTGTAACGGAAAGACGAGAGTTCAAGTATTTCATAATACTGTATTAAAAGATTTTCCTCTTTTCTGCCCTAAATGCAAATTGACGCATATCATTGATGTAGAAAAATTAGAGATTGTAATCAAAAATACAGAAAAACAAACTTTTATTATTTAGAAGAAAGGATATAAAAATGAAACGTTTACCTAAATATACGCCTGCGGAAGTACGGAATGATCCATACGGATTTACTTACAAAGAAATGTCGGAAGTTATTGGCGAGAATGAAGCAAAAGCCTTATATGAAGAATTATATAAGCAATTACCACGCAAAAAAAATCTATCAATGTTGGTAAAAAATATTTGCAAAAGCAGTGATACTGAAAAGTATGTTTACGAACTGAAAGACAACAAATACATTGAAACGGTTTTTATCAAGCGGCGAGATGGTGGAACTGTTTGCGTGAGCACACAAGTCGGTTGTCCTGTTGGTTGTATTTTTTGTGAGTCCGGGCGAAATGGCTTTGTTCGTAATCTAACATCGTCAGAAATCGTACAACAGATTATATTGTTGCGTCGAAAAGTAAACCGTATCGTTTTTATGGGTATGGGAGAGCCTTTATTCAATTATGACAACTTGATAAAAGCAATCCATATTCTCCGAGATAGATATGGGCTCAACTTTCCAACCGACGGCATTACCATATCAACAGTTGGTCCGGTTGATCAATTAAAAAAATTGCGCGAGGAACATCTTAAAATTCAGTTGACAATATCTTTACACGCAGCAACACAATCTGCAAGAAATCGTATTATTCCTCACATGCGCATATATGCTATTGAAGATGTTGTTAAGCAAGCCTTATCCTATTCTGAAAGGCATAATCGCAAAATTGTCTTTGCGTATTTGCTTTTACCGGGTATAAATGACCGGCCCTCAGATGTAAGACAACTTGCAAAATGGTTTCGGGGCAAAAAAGTTATGATTAACGTGTTACAATACAACCCAACAAGCAATTCAAGAATTAAAGCACCACAGAAACGGGAAATAGTTGCATTCAAACATCAATTAGAGCAAGCAGGACTTGAAGTTACTATGAGAGTTTCTCATGGCAGAGAGATTAACGCGGCTTGTGGACAGTTAGCTAACACATATAATAAATTCAAAAAAAAATGATTAAAAGTGCCAGACGCATAGACGCAGAGCCGATAACGCATTAGGTCAAAAAACCTATGTGTTATCGGCTTTTTTATTTAATATTGCGCAAAAGCCGCTGTTCCCTATTATAGAATGGATTGCGGGTAGTGTATTAAAGTCGCCCTTTTTTAAGGATACGGCGGTATCGGGGAGGTATCGCCGTGTCCATTTTTATTTACTGTAACCCGCCTAATGCTTTGCGGTCAAAAAAAGCTATGCTCCGCAAGCGGGATATTCCGGCTATGAATATGAACTGTCAATACATTTAGTTACTGCTTACATTTCCTTTGCGCCCGTCCGCGTCTTGCGGACGGGCGCATTTTGCTTTTTTCAACTTTTTTCTGAAAAACGCACTCAAGAGCCATCTCCCGAACGGGTACGGAGCGAAAGGGGCAGAGAGGACAAGCCCTTAACTCCCGTCCTCTACTCCACGCGGGAAGGAGGTGAACTCTATGGAGCTATCTTCTTCCGACAAGGAAAGAATACAACATCAGTACGACGCATTAGCAAAGAAAACTTTGGTCGGCGAAGCGAAAAGCCACCGCCGCACTCTTGCGAAACGCGCAGCACGCGAAGTTACTTTTTCGGATTTGAGCGAAAGCGAACTCGCGCAGCTTTTCACAACGGACGAATACGAAAGCGATTATTTCCGTTTTCAAGTGTCCGGCTTTAATGTACTCGTCAAAAATGAATTGCTTGCCGAAGCCCTTAACGCTTTGCCCGAAAGGAAACGCGACATTATCCTTTTGTCCTACTTCTTGGACATGAGCGACGCGGAAATTGGCGAACTGCTGAATGTTGTACGCACGACGGTTTTCCGGCACAGGAAATCCGCGCTTGCGAAAATCAAACAGTATTTGGAGGGAAAAGCAGATGATGAATACCGTTAGGAAATCTGAAAATCTGTTGCCGTTCCCTGTCATTTCCGCAGCGGCAAACGGCGACACAACCGCCATGTGCGCGATCTTGAAGCATTACGAGGGTTACATAGCGAAACTTTGTACCCGCACGCTGAAAGACGACGCGGGTAATACCTATTCCTATGTGGACGAGGAAATGCGTAACAGGCTGCAAGTGCGCCTTATTACCCGCACCCTTGCTTTTCATGTAGGATAACTTTTTAGCCCATGCGGGGAGCGTGTCCCCTTTCCACGCTTCCCGTTATGGGCTATTTGTCGTTCCGTAACAGCATATCGGAAACGGTATGTTTTTACAGGCTGACAAAGCCTTATTGTTCCTTGACAAAGAAAGCCTTCGGGCAGCATAAGGCAGACGGATACGATCTGTCTGTGTGGAGCCGATCGGCCGGTGCGCCATGACCCTGTTGCAAGTCCGCAGGACGGGACCCCTACCAAACAGGCGAGCGACAAAACCAGGCCGCGAAACAGGTGTGGCAACCTGTGGGCGAAGATGCACAGACAGGACAATGAGACTCCCGCGTTGAACGCCCTCAAAGCATTGCGCGGCGCACCCATCAGCATGGGCCGGGGTGAAATTCCCGTGGAGCTGCGGCCAGCAGCCATCCGTTTTCTGCCTCTTTTATGGTTTTAATGAAATGGCATGAAAGGGGCTTTATCATGCAGAAAAATCAATCTGAAAATAAATATGCCCCGCCTATGCGGAGCAAAAAGAAGATCGGCAACACGACCTTTATCGTCAATTCTTTCTTTCCTCAAAAGGGAAATCAAACGATCGCCTCCAAACTGGAGAACTTGATAAAAGCCGATGTCCAGAAAGAAACTGTGACTTGAAATCCTCCTAACAGGCAGACAGGAAAAAGAAAGCGCGGTATAATGAAGTTGGACTTCAATATCGTGTTTGACTGCCAGATGGGAGGTATTTATGTATTATCAGTCAAACACCGCTGCCGCGCTTCAATTCCCTTACACAGCTATGAGTTCCGAAGAACTTACTGCTCTGTATTGTCGCTTATCCCGTGACGATGAATTGCAGGGTGACAGCAATAGCATTGTAAACCAGAAAAAAATCCTGGAAAAGTATGCCCGTGAGCATGGATATAGCAATTTCAAATTCTATGTTGATGACGGCATCTCAGGTACGACCTTCAACCGCCCAGGCTTTCAGCAGATGATTGCAGATATTGAGGCAGGTCTTGTCAAGCGTGTTATCATTAAGGATATGTCGCGTTTCGGACGTGATTATCTGCAAGTCGGCATGTATACGGAGATCATGTTTCCCGAACATGATATTCACTTTATTGCGGTGAATGATGGTGTAGACAGTACCCAGGGCGACAACGAGTTTACGCCCTTCCGCAATATCATCAATGAATGGTACGCCAAAGACACCAGCAAAAAAATCCGTGCCGTTATGAAAGTGAAAGGCAATGCAGGGGAACATTTGACTGTCTTGCCTCCGTATGGATACATAAAATCGTCTGATGACAAAAAGCAATGGGTGAAGGATGAAGAAGCCGCCCAGGTAGTTTATGAAATTGGTCTCTATATCATGGACGGTTTGGGACCCTCGCAGATCGCAAGAAAACTGACGGAAAGAAAAATCCTTACTCCGGCTGCTTACTATGCGAGTAAAGGCAGGACAACCAATGTCACAAAGAAAGGTTCTCCTTACGCTTGGGATTCTTCTACGATTGCCGACATCATGGATCGCTGGCGTGAATACCTGGGGCACACGGTTAATTTCAAAACCCGTAAAAAATCCTACAAGAGCAAAAAGACTCTGCTCAATCCAGAAAGCGAATGGAAGATTTTTGAGAATACCCACGAAGCTATCTGGACAGAGGCGATTGCCGATGCAGCAAGGCTCGCAAGGCAGACGCGGCGCCGACCAACAAAGATGGGAGAAATGGGGATGTTCTCCGGCATGATGTTCTGTGCCGACTGCGGTTCCATCATGTATCAATGCAGGGCAACCAATTTTCGGCGCGATCAGGAATACTACCTGTGTTCGGGCTATCGGAAAAGCCGTGATGTATGTGGGCAGACACATTCTATCCGAACTGTTATCCTGGAGGAATTGGTTCTGCAAAATCTGCGCGAGATCGTTTCCTTCGCATCACAGCGCAAAGACGATTTTGTGAAGATGGTGATGGATGCGGATATGCGCCAGCGTAACCGAGGTTTGGCAAAACGGCAGAAAACATTGGCTGATGCCGAAAAACGGATCACAGAGCTGGACACCATTTTCAAGCGGCTCTATGAGGATACTATTTCGGGAAAACTTTCTGACGAGCGTTTCCAAAAGCTCTCCGCTGACTACGAGAAAGAGCAGCATCAGCTTCAAGAGGTAGCGGCTGTCCTCCGTGGTGAAATCGAAGCAGAGGAACAAAAAAGCGCCAATGTAGAAAGGTTTCTCTCCGTTGTAGAACGGTATACGGAAATTCCTGAATTGACGCCATGTATCTTACATGAGTTTGTCGAAAAGATCGTTGTCCATGCTGCCAGCGATCCAAAGGGTAAGAACCGCACCCAGGAAATTGACATCTACTATAAGGGCATTGGAGCCCTGGAAGTATCCAAAGTCACTTCATCAAGGCAAGAATGAGAAAAACGGCATAGCCGAAGCTATACCGTTTCTCTCTTGCCTCACGATGTTTTCTTATCGGGAGGCACCTTTTTGTTTTTTCTTTATTATATCATAGAAAGAAAAGAGAGGGGAAACTTAAAAAAACTTTCATTGTTTTACAAGGCACTTCCATTTATAATAGTAGTATGAGCATTGGCAAATCACAGGAGAAAGAATAGGTGATGACATTGAAAAACAATGGCAAAAAACTGCTGCTGGCAGGTTTGGCGGCAGGTGCGTTTTTATATTGGCAGGACAATGCACTGACAGTGACACAGATGACTTGCACCACCATGGTGCCGAAAGCATTTCACGGATACAAGATTCTGCACATTTCCGACTTGCAGAACAAAATGTTCGGCAAAAATCAGGAACGGCTTATCTATAAAGCAGAGTGTACAGCCCCTGATTTGATTGTTATAACAGGGGATCTCATTGACCGGAACAGAACCGATCTGGATGCGGCAATGGACTTGATCCGCGGTATTGTGAAACTGGCACCGGTCTACTATGTTTCTGGCAATCATGAGCATCAGTCCGGGTATTATGAGGACTTGGTGGAACTGCTGACAGCAGAAGGGGTGAAGGTGCTGGACAACGGCAAGAGCATTCTGGAGCGTGATGGCGATACCATCACATTGCTGGGATTGGCGGATAAAAGGGTAAATCCTCATTATGGCAAAATTTTGGATATGATGTGCAAAGGGCATGAGGATGATTTCAAACTGCTGTTGTGCCATCGCCCGGAACTTTTTGCGGATTATGTGGAAAGAGAAATTCCACTGGTATGCTGTGGTCATGCCCATGGCGGACAGATTCGTCTGCCTTTTATTGGCGGTTTATTTGCACCAAATCAGGGCTTTTTCCCTAAGTACACAGAAGGCATGCATCGGGCAGGGAAAACTTCCATGGCAGTCAGCCGTGGCTTAGGCAACAGCACTTTCCCTTTCCGCATCTTCAACCGTCCAGAATTGGTTGTGATTACTCTGTATCACAAAGGGGAAACAGACTATACAGAAACCACAACGGTATGATATACTGTTAAATGATTCTATCAATTTATAAAGAAAGAAGGAAAATGACATGGCAAAAAATCCTGTTGTAACATTTCAGATGAAAGACGGCGGCGTGATCAAAGCGGAACTGTATCCCGAAATCGCGCCTAACACAGTAAACAACTTTATCTCTCTGGTAAACCACAATTTCTATGATGGTCTGATTTTCCATCGTGTCATCAGAGGCTTCATGATTCAGGGCGGCTGCCCCGATGGCACTGGCATGGGTGGTCCCGGCTACACCATTCGCGGTGAATTCGCTTACAATGGCGTGAAAAACGATCTGAAACATACCGCAGGCGTACTGTCTATGGCACGCGCAATGCACCCCAACAGTGCAGGTTCTCAGTTCTTCATCATGCATGAAAACGCACCTCATCTGGATGGTCAGTATGCAGCTTTTGGTAAAGTGATCGAAGGTATGGATGTAGTAAACCGCATTGCAGAAACAAAAACAAGCCGCGGCGACAGACCTCTGGAAGATCAGGTAATGGAAAAAGTAACTGTAGATACATTTGGTGAAACATATCCCGAACCTGAAAAAATGTAATATGCGTAAAAAAAGCCGGAAAAGAATTCCGGCTTTTTTCTTTTGGTCTAATAGAAAAAACTTTGGTAGAATTTCTACCAAAGTTTTTTTGTTATTGCCGATATAGTGTACCGTCATAATATGCTACCCATCCGGGATCCTGTTTCTTATCGCCCACCATTTGGAATGTTCCTTTATAAGTATCTCCATTTACGACTGTTGTGACATCTATGCTTACGCTTATGTTTTCGGTACAGGAACATACGGTTTCATATTTAGAAATATGAATGGTATTTTCCGTACGAGCACCTGCCTTTAGTGTGTATGGAGCCAATTGTTTCCAGGTGAGGCTAGCATTGCTTGGTGGAGCATATGTGACTGTATCAGCGTTGGGGTTGGGTATTACGGTTATTTCGCAGTTCCTTGATTCCAATTCGGCACCAAATATATGGTTGGAGCTTGCTCCAAATATACTAATGATGCCAAAAGGAATCCATATGGAAAGGATGATGGCAAGGATGGGAATTTTTTGATATCGCATGATTGCCATAATTCTTTCTTTCATCACAAATTTTGAAAAACCGTTATAGAAAACCAATTGGTTTTGACGCTGACCATGGTTTTTTTCGACCAAATGAACCAACTGCAAAGCGTAGGTTTCTCTGTGTTCTTTGCCTAAGAGTTTTAAAACGCCGCGGTCACAAGCCACCTCCATATCTCGATTGATGTAATGATACATGATCCAAACAAATGGATTGAACCAATTGATCATGACAACAAGAATCAGGAAATACTGAATGATCTGGTGATGATATTTCAAGTGCATATATTCATGCAAAAGGGCTTCATCGAACATGTCAGCATGTGTTTTGTAAAATCCTTTTGGAAATAGGATCATCGGTTTGAGAATGCCATAGGCAATGGGGGAGGCGATGGTTTCGTTGTCATATAAAAGATATTTCTTTGACAGACCGTAAGAGGATAAGATTTCATAGACCTCCTTTTCGTTTTCCATAGGAATGGAAGTCTGTTTGAGATGAATGGTTTTTTGAAAATCTGCAGCGAAAGTTTTTCCCACATACAAGACACCGCATATCCATACAATAAATAGTCTAAACAGAATCCGTTTGTTTTGTGATGCATCTACAATGATCGTTACAAGTTTGGAAAATATAGAATTAGATAATGACATGTGCAGAACATTTTCAATGAAATAGTAAAATGCATTATAAAAATTGTAATTTGTCGTAATATCAAAGGGAACAAAGAGTCTGAAAAAAACCAAACCCCATGAGATCCCCAAAATGACAGATGGAATTTTGTGAAGAAAAACCTTCCGCAGTGCAATGATAGATAGAACCATACATGCGACTGCGATGTTCATAAATACAAAGAGCAAGATTATTTCGACCTCTTTTCTTTATCGATCAGAGAATATAGTTCATTGATTTCTTCATCCGAAAAATCATTATTGCTAATCAATGATTTTACCAATTGAAAAGGAGAGTTATCAAAAAGATTTTTCCGAAGTTCATTGATGGAAGATGCTTGCAAATCTTCCTGTTTGACATTTGGCGTACAGATAAAGCCGGGATCAGAACGGGTAATGAGTCCTTTCTTGATGGCTCGCCGGATAATGGTATAGGTGGTGTTTGGCGCCCAACCAACTTCTTCTTCAAATACTTTGGAAATGTGACTTGCTTTGCAGGAACCGCATTTCCAAAGATATGTCAGAACTTTCAATTCAGAATCTGATGCTAACATAAAAATCACCTCTTTACTACTGATGTAGAATAATTTTATATTATATAATTCCCGTGGAAAAATCAAGGCGCAAATGTCTTCACTCAAGGAAGCAAAAGATTTGTATACATAAAAATGGCAGTTTCTATAGTTTTACGCTGATTTTTTCGTGAAAATCATGATTGTATTTTCAAAATTGGTATTATATAATTTTACTACGGATGTAGTAAAATACATTTGCAGTGATAGGGCATTGAAGAAACTAGGGGGGATAACATGAAAAGAAATCAAAATTTATGCATCATTGCTGCCTTATTTATAACCGTTTTGGCAATTTCGGCCACAAAATTTCCGTACAGAGGGGAAGCAGCTGTATCTCAGGAAACGGCAGGGCAAAAAAATCTAGCAGCAATATTGTCTTCTGATGCAGATAATGTTTGTGCTGGTGTTGTGATGGATGCAAAGACTGGAGAAATTTTGGATCAGTATGGGGATATTGACGATCCATTTGAACCGGGAGCGACTTTTAAGCCCTTTGTGACAGCCATTATGCTGGAAAAGGGAAATTTATCCCTGACGGACACAATAGAGGGCGGTACCTATACCAGTGTCAACGGGACAACCATTAAAAATTACAGTGACCAGTCTGGGGAAAAGTCATTTTATGATCTCTATGTTGCTTTGAATGAGCCATTCCTTGTGCGTGCTTGGGAAAGCAGAAGAGATCCTATAGATTTTTCAAAAGAGATAGCTTCCTATGGCTTTGATGAAAAGAACAAGTATCAGCCAGAATTTTTGCTGGGAAGGGGATTTACGACTTCTGTACGGGAAATCGCTCAGGGATATTACATTTTGGCTGGAAATAGCGGCACAGAAAATAAAGTGATTTCCAAAGCAAACAGCAACTTAATGAAAGAATTGCTCCATGAAACGTATTTGAATTATCCATACATGGACGCAGGGCTGATGGAAGTCCAAAATGTTGGTGAAGCCGCAGGTATGTATGACAGCAGTTTTTCCATTGAAAATGAAATTGTGCATGAAACAAAAACATTTGCTGGTTTTGCGCCTTATGATGATCCAGAAGTGATCTTTGTGGTCACGATGAAGGGAGAATCCAAAATAGGCGAAGAAGTGAATGGCAGAGTTCCTTTGGCGTGCGCAGTAACGGAGGTTTTTGAACAATACTTGCCGGAGAGAAGTTTTAAAGAAATCACAGATCTCAAGCAGGTGGAATATCTGGAAGCAAGATCTGACTATATTCTGTATTTCAGCAGACCCACATGTGCGGCATGCAAAAGAGCGGAACCATTGGTTCGTAATACAGCCAATGATTTGAAAAAAGATGTTTACTATTTGAATGTCGATCGTTTTGATGATGAAGCGTTGGAGCAAATAGTATCTCAATACGGTGTTGATGCTGTGCCATGTGCAGTGAAGGTTACAGATGGCAAAATCTCTGATAAAAGAGTGTTTATGGAAAACGGAAACATGAAAGAGGATGTGGATCGTTTTTTGAAAGCTTAATGTGTATATCGGGGATAACGATAGAAAGGGCTTATAGGGGGATAGAAAAAAGGGGAAATGGTCTTTTGGATTAATCAATCTGAAAGACCATTTGTTATAAGATCATAGGGTGAATGATATGATAAATGCAATTGATCAAAAACTGAAAAACGTACAATGTTTCACGGGGAATCAATTGAAGCTCATAGCTTGTCTGTGTATGCTTATTGACCACGTCAGCAAAATTCCTATGAGCAAGTACATGGATAAATTGTTTTCTTTGTCTCTTGAGGGAATGATATCAGAAGAACAGTTTTTTGCACTTCAGGATTTCCAAAGACAGGTTCTATTTGGTATCGGTACCATCGCTTTTCCTTTGTTTTGCTTTTTATTGGCAGAAGGATTTCGGTATACTAGAAACCGGAAACGGTATATAGGTTCTATGCTTGTTTTTGCGATTATTTCAGAAATCCCCTTTGACATTGGGTTTTTTCATGCGTATTCCATGGAAGCAGGGACATTTCCCTTCTATTTTGCGTATCAGAATGTATTTTTTACATTATTTCTGGGATTGGTATGTTTGACTGGTTTAGAAGCCGTTTCACAGAGAAATCGTAATTTGGACAGAAAAGAAAAAGCAAAGGGGCTTTTGCTGCAAATAGGAATCATTGCCATAGTGGCATCTGTGGCAGAACTTTTGAAGTGCGATTATGGTGCACAAGGGATTATCTTCATAGCCGGTTTCTATATTTTTCGGAAAAGTCATGTTTTGCAAGTCGTGATGTTTCTTGTTTTGTATATGGCTACAACAGGAAATCAGCCGCCAACTTATACAATGATCGCAGCTTTCTTGTTATTGCTTTATAATGGGAAACGGGGAAAATGGAAGGCAAAATATTTGTTTTACTGGTTTTATCCAATCCATATATTCGTTTTGTATGTTATCGCTCAACTATTTTTATAACGAATGAAAAGAGGGGGATATTATGAAAAATTGGCAAGTGCTCATTGGCTTGATGGCTATTGCAATTGCGATTCTCATTAGCGGAATGCTTATTTCAAATGCGATTCAAGAGGCAAGCTCCAATATTCTGCAGGGATTTACTGCTTTGGGTGAGCTCATTAGATCGTCATAAACCAATGATCGCCAACGGAAAAATGGCTGCTAAGATGTCTTAGCAGCCATTTTAAGTGGAAATAATTTTCATTCTTCGATGCTTTGGGCAAAGAGTTTTACAGAGCTGCAAGAACCATCGTCATTATAGATATAAATCTCATAGGTGCCTTTTGCAGTGTGACCGTAACCCTCGCCATGAAGTTGGGGATCGAAATGATCTATCATCAGATTTTGTTTCGCTTCTAACCTTCCGCCAACTAATTTGCAGCCACAGGGGTATTTCACACGATAAATAAAACCATTGGAGCCTGCATTTTCGATACAAAATATCAGGTTTCCTGATTTGTGATAAAACTGATATCTGCCTTCGCCAATGAAGTCTGTTTCCATGCTTATAGATACGCCGCCTGCTTGGGGGTCACCAAGATTTTTGAGAGAGGTTGTATCACTGGAGGCAAAAGCGGTGACGGAAGAATGTGTCAATAGGAAACTCAAAAGACAAGAGATAAAAAGCTTTGATTTCATAGAAATACCACCTTTCTGTCATGGATACCCTTTCTATGATGATCATAACATTTACTACATATGTAGTCAATATTTTGATGCTGTGGAAATGGGTATTTCTATCAGAAATGCAGATGGATTAGGTGGATTTTTGCATGGGCAAAGGAAAATTGTGCAAGAAAGGGATAGATGGAAAAAGGAATCAAGGGATGTTTGAAGTTTGGCAAAAACATGTATATCAATTTCTAAAGGGAAAGCTATGGTGTGAAAGACCGCATATATGGCAGGCAAATAAAGAGGAAAGGGAATGAAGAACGCAGAAAAGGCAAAAGAGGGGGTTGTGTCAAGGATATGGTTCATAAAGTAGAGGCGAAAAAGGCGGATATCTACAGGGTTGTATCAGAATCTATACAAAAATGAGAAAAAATTATAAAAAAACACTTGCTTTTTTATTCCTTCTATGATATTATTATCAAGCAGTTTCGATTCGCGGCTGTGGCGGAACTGGCAGACGCACCAGACTCAAAATCTGGCGGTAGTGATATCGTGTGGGTTCGAGTCCCACCAGCCGCACTGAAGAAACCTTGAGAAATCAAGGTTTCTTTTTTTTCGTGTTGCATTTTGTGTTGCATTACTGAAAATGTTCGGAAAAATAGCATCGCGAAGAAATGGACATGATTTTCAACATACGTTTTCATTTTCCATCATATTTGCGTAGTCAGGAGAAGCTGTAAAGCAGAGATGAAAACAGTCAACAGCAAGTTTGAAATTTCCGTGCTACACCCTTTTGCTCTGTATGATCTTGTTTTTTTATTGGAATCCCATATCACGCAGCATTACTGTTTAAGAAAAAGCTTCATTAATGTTTTCTGCGTAGCTGACCAGACCGCCTGTGATGGCATCGGCTAAATCATTATCTGGCACAATGAGCCAATTGTTTTCGCCTTTTACCAGAGAAATATCCACTTCTTTGGTGTAAGTTGTATCTTTGTTATTGGCAATGGCAGAAATCATTGCTTCTGTGGATTTTTGTTCTAATTCTTCTTCAGACAATCCTGCGAAAGCCAGTGAAATCATTTCAGAGATTGCTTGACTCATGGCATTTGCCATATCCACATTTGTGATGGACACTTTAACTGTTGCAGTGTCACCTTCTTCTGTGGAAGAAAGGATTTCAAAAGTCAGGTTTTCCACAAAAGCTTTGCCGGTTTCTTCATTTTCCAAGTCGGAAATGGCATCATCTGCGGTATCTGTTGTTTCACTGGTATCGTTGGTATACTTATCAATGGTTTCCAGATCAAGGTTCTGGAACGCTGTCAGATAGTTCGTGACAGCTGTTTCTGGAGATTCTCCACCAGAGCAGCCAACAAAGGCAAATACCATTGCCAAAGTTGTCAAGAAAGCAAGAAATTTTTTCAGCATATACATTCCCCCTGAATGGCTGCCGCGTGATATGGAATTGCACACAATGAGATGTTTGCAAAAGAAAATATTCAGTTTTTCTGGAAAGATTCCTCCCCATCTTCTGGCAGTATTGTATTTTGGGAAAAATCTGCATATTTTTGATAGTCAGATAATTCCTGCGACCTTTCGATAGAAGCTTTCTTTCCTGTATCATTTCATTTTCTATACGAATCGTTCAATTCCTTCTCATCCCCTTTGATATTTGATGCCATGAACAAAACACTGGTGCCAGCAGATATTTAGATCAGCGACAATCAAATGCAGAGAAGGAAAGTCATTTGAACAGTAATGAAAAATATATATTTTGTTATTTTGAAAAAAGAGGCAGACCCCTAAGCACCTGGAACCGAAGTTCGTCGCTTATCTGTAAAAAAAGTCTGCCTCTTATATAACCAATATAAAGGATATGAGGAAAGAAAGCAAGATGAAAAAAGCTTTACAATGAGTGGTTTGCTGATTACGGCAGAATCTTCTACCGCCGTCGTTGGTTATGATGCCGTCAACGCCATCCAAGAAGATTCTGCCAAATCATAACAGACAGTTCGGCACAAGCGGCGAAAACGCGACCTGTGTTCGAAGTTGAACTGTCTGTTGGTTAGAATATAACATGCTTTGCGTGGGAAAACAATCTTTTACAGGAAAGACTATTAGGTTTTTGAAGTGGGATTTTTTATAGTAATATGCACGCTACAATCGGCTCTTTTTAAACAAACAATCCTTTTATACAAGAAAAAAACACCCGAAGTCCTTCATGTCATAAGGATTTCGGGTGTCTTTGTT
Source organism: Anaerotignum lactatifermentans (assembly GCF_014982935.1). Taxonomy (NCBI): domain Bacteria; kingdom Bacillati; phylum Bacillota; class Clostridia; order Lachnospirales; family Anaerotignaceae; genus Anaerotignum; species Anaerotignum lactatifermentans. The sequence goes on from NZ_JADCKK010000013.1 coordinate 46,757, forward strand.
TTTTTATGAAGCAGCCTATAAAGCATACGCATCATTTTTGTTCTTCTGTCTTTTTCATAATCCAGCATTTTCTCGTACATTCATCGCAATTTTTCCGGCACAGGGCACTGCCATCGCTGCGGACGGCACCGGCGTGCTTATAAGCCACATAACCCAGTGTCACACAAAGGATGATAAACAGAAATTGTCCCATACCATTCCTCCTTTTATATGAGTGGTTTTTTCGTGGTGTTTTTATTATCATACCAGAAATTCCGAAAAGACGCAAAGGATTATGCAAAAAGCATATGGCAAAAGTCAATAAAAACTGCTATAATAAGACGGATTCAGCCGAAAGGCTTTTCTTTTTGAAAGCGTTATTTTTTTAAAAGAATAACGAGGTGATTTATGAAACAGGATTTACATTATGATATGAAAGTGCGCATCATGGGAGAGGAAAAAGCCTTTGGTCCGGGTGTGGCACAGCTTTTGAAAGGTATAGAAGAAATGGGTTCCATGCAGAAAGCCGCGGAGAAAATGGGGCTTTCTTACAGCAAAGCATGGAAAATGATGAAAACAGCGGAACAGGAACTGGGCTTTGCCCTGACGGAACGCAGCAGCGGCGGCAAGGACGGCGGCGGTTCTGTTGTAACAGAAGAAGGCAGAGAAATGATGCAGCGATATGGAAATTTCCTCTCTGCTTTGCAGACAGAGGCAGATCGTTTGTTTTCTATTTATTTTCAGAGGGAAGGTGAGAAATGATGCCGGAAGAGATTGTATTTTGCAAAGGCGGCGGATGTACGGCAAAACTGGGCGCAGGCGTATTGGAACGCGTCCTTTCCCGTCTGCCAAAACCGGAGAAAAAAGACGAAAACCTGCTCATTGGCTTTGAAAGCTCTGATGATGCGGCAGTTTATCGAATTTCAGAAGATACTGCCATTGTGCAGACATTGGATTTTTTTCCGCCAATGGTGGAAGACCCTTATATTTTTGGACAGATTGCTGCAGCTAATGCCCTCAGCGATATTTATGCCATGGGCGGCGATGTGCGGACAGCCTTGAATATCGTTTGTTTCCCGGAAAAAATGGACTTGAACATTTTGGGGAAAATCATGCAGGGAGGCAGTGAAAAAGTTATAGAGGCGGGAGGAACTCTCGCAGGCGGTCATTCCATTGCCGACGCAGATGTGAAATATGGGCTTTCTGTCATGGGAACCATCCATCCAGACCGCATCTTTCCCAATGATGGCGCGCAGAAAGGCGATGTGCTTTTATTGACAAAACCCTTGGGTGTTGGCATTGTCTGCACGGCGAATCGTATGGGAGAGGCTTCTCTGGAAGCTATGGACATGGCTGTCCGTTCCATGACAACTTTGAACAAATACGCTTCGGAAATCATCAGAAAATATGATGTCCATGGCTGTACGGACGTGACAGGCTTTGGTTTTCTGGGGCATTTGAAGGAAATGCTGGCAAAAGGGCTTAGTGCGGAGATTGATTCCATCCGTATCCCTCATATTCCAGAAAGTCTGGCTTACGCTGACGGATTTTTCCTCACAGCGGCAGCCCAGCGAAACCGGAACCATGTGGGTGATTTAGTGCAATTTTGCGGTGTGCCTTTTGCGGTGGAAGAACTGCTTTTTGACCCTCAGACTTCCGGCGGCTTGCTGGTGAGCATGCCTAAAGAGGATGCCCAGCAGGCGTTAGCGGAAATTGCGGCTTTAGGTTTGCCCTGTGGCATCGTTGGAAAAGTTATGAAAAAAGAAACACAGAAGATTGTGGTATTATAGGAGGAAACAGAAATGGAAAGAGTAGACGCACGCGGAAAAACTTGTCCTTTGCCGGTTATCGAAACAAAAAAAGTACTGGAAAGCATGACAGAAGGTACTGTGGAAGTGTTGGTAGATAATGCCATTGCGGTGCAGAATCTCTGCAAAATGGCAGAACAGAAAAAAATGAAAGCGGTCAGCGAAAAACAGAGTGAGGACTGCTATGTGGTGACTATCACTGTGGAAGCGGGCAGCCAGACACAGCCAGATGCGGCTCCGGTGGTTTGTATGCCCGACGGCAGATGCGCAGGAACCGTAGTTGCTTTGACAGCGGAAACCATGGGCACAGGCGACGATGTGTTGGGAAAAATTTTGATGAAAGGTTTTGTATATGCTCTGACAGAACAGGATCAGCTGCCGGAAACCATCGTTTTGTATAACGGAGGCGCAAAACTGTCTGTGGAAGGTGCGGAAACATTGGCTGACTTGAAACTTATGGAAGCCCAGGGTGTGGAAATCCTGACCTGCGGTACTTGTCTGAATCACTATGGTTTGTCTGAAAAACTGGCGGTTGGTTCTGTGACTAATATGTATCGTATTGCCGAAGTTCTTTCCAAAGCAGGTAAGGTGATTCGTCCATGAAAAAACCATTTCCCATTGTTGTCCGCGGCGGCGGCGATTTGGCAACAGGTACCATCCATAAATTGTATCAGGCAGGTTTTCCAGTCATTGTGCTGGAAACTACCAATCCTTCTGCCATTCGGCGGTATGTAGCTTTTTCCGAAGCTGTATATGAAGGCGAATGGACAGTGGAGGGTGTGACTGCCGTTTGGGCAGCGGATTTTGCGGAAGCCCAGGAGATTTTGGAGGATGGAAACATTCCTGTGCTCATTGACCCTGATTGCAAAATTTTGGAGGAAATCCAGCCGCAGGTGCTTGTGGATGCCATTCTGGCAAAAAAGAATCTGGGAACGACCATGGATATGGCAGAAACAGTTATTGCCCTTGGTCCTGGTTTCACAGCAGGGGTGGATGCCCATTTGGTCATTGAAACCCAGAGAGGGCATAATCTGGGGCGTGTGCTGACGGAAGGAGCAGCGGCACCCAATACAGGCATTCCCGGTGTCATTGCTGGTTATGGCAAAGAACGTGTTATCCATGCACCGGCGGCAGGAATTTTGCAGAACAAAAGCAAAATCGGTGATCTGGTGGAAAAAGGTCAGACCATTGCCATGATTGGCGATGTGCCTGTTACTGCCACATTGACAGGGGTTCTCCGCGGGCTGATTCGGGATGGTTATCCTGTGACAGAAGGCTTCAAGATTGCCGATATTGACCCCAGAGAAAGTGAACAGAAAAATTGTTATACCATTTCCGATAAAGCGCGGTGCATTGCCGGCGGTGTGCTGGAAGGAATTTTGATGCGAAATAGAGGGAGTTTTATATGGAAAAAGTAAGAGTGGAAGATGCCGTTGGTATGGTGCTGTGCCACGATATTACAGAAATCGTACCCGGTAAATTCAAAGGCAGAGCCTTTGCCAAAGGTCATGTCATTCAGGAAGAAGATATTGAAAAACTGCTGGATCTGGGAAAACGCCATATTTATGTCTGGGATTTGTCCAAGGGCTATGTCCATGAAAATGACGCAGCTTTGCGGATGGTACAGGCGGCAGCAGGGGAAAACATCGTTTTCAGTGAGGTAAAAGAAGGAAAGATCGAACTGCGGGCAGCTTGCGACGGGGTGCTGAAAATCAATCTGGATACCCTGTACGCTGTGAACAGTGACGATGAAATCTGTTTTGCCACTATCCATGGCAATAAACAGGTGACAAAAGGCAAACTCCTTGCTGCTACCAGAGTTATCCCTCTGGCGGTGAAGGAAGAAGTGCTGGAACGCTTTGAGAAAGCATGCAAAGAAAGCAAAACGCCTTTGGTGGAAGTAAAACCTTTCCGCCCTGCAAAAATCGGCGTTGTCACCACTGGCTCTGAAATCGTTTCCGGCAGAATTGCCGATCAGTTTGGCCCTGTTCTGGAGAAAAAAGCGGCAGAAGTGGGGGCGACCATCATGGGTCAGGTGTTCCCTGGTGATGAGCCCGAAGCTATCACACAGGCAATTCTGGATTTTCTGGCACAGGGAGCAGATATGGTGCAGGTAACCGGGGGTATGTCTGTAGACCCGGATGATATGACACCTTCTGCCATTCGTGCCTGCGCCGATGAAGTGGTGACATATGGTACACCTGTTTTGCCGGGTGCGATGTTCATGCTGGTCTATGTGCAGGGAAAACCTGTGGTAGGTCTGCCCGGATGCGTTATGTATGCAAAACGAACAGTGTTCGACCTGGCGGTTCCTCGTCTGCTGACAGGAGAAAAACTCACCAGACGAGATTTTGTGCTTATGGCGCATGGCGGACAATGCCAGAACTGCCCTGTCTGCACTTATCCCGACTGTGGTTTTGGACAGTAAAGGAGGGGAGGAGCTTTATGGGAGAGTTGACACATTTTGATAAAGAAGGCAACGCAGTCATGGTGGATGTGAGCCAGAAAGCGGAAACGGAACGGACAGCCACAGCAAAGGGAATCATTCGCGTGAGCCGGGAAGTTTTTGAGAAGATTCAGGCAGGCACCATGGCAAAGGGCGATGTGCTGGGCATTGCCAGAACGGCAGGCATCATGGCGGCAAAACGCACCTGGGAATTGATTCCTCTGTGTCATTTGCTGGCGCTGACAAAATGCAGTGTGGATTTTGAACTGTATCCAGAAAGCTGTGAAATCGAAGTGGCGTGTACGGTGAAAACCGTTGGGAAAACAGGGGTGGAAATGGAAGCCCTCACAGGGGTACAGATCACTCTTTTGACCATTTATGATATGTGCAAAGCCTTAGACCGTTCTATGGTTATGACAGACATTCGCCTGTGCGAAAAAAGCGGCGGAAAGAGTGGGGAATATCGGCATGATTGATGGATTTGGAAGAACCATTGACTATCTTCGGATTTCCGTCACAGACCGCTGTAACCTGCGGTGTGTCTACTGCATGAAGGAAGAACAGCAGGAATTTCTGCCCAGCGGCGAACTGCTGACACTGGAAGAATGGGTCAGACTTTGCAAAGGCACCGCTTTGGCTGGCATCCGCAAAATCCGCATCACTGGCGGCGAACCCCTTATGCGGCAGGATATCGTGGAATTGGTGGAAGCCATTTCCAACATCCCTGGCATCGAAAAAGTAGTTATGACAAGCAATGCTGTCCACCTGGCACCCCTTGCGGAAAAACTGAAAAAAGCAGGGCTTTCCGGCGTCAATGTGAGCATCGACAGTCTGGATGAAGAACAGTATTGTAGGCTCACCAGACGGGATGTGCTGTCTGACGCTTTGGCAGGTCTTGCTGCTTGCGGCAAAGTGGGACTGCCTGTGAAAGTCAACTGCGTGCCTGTAGCAGGGGAAAATGAAAAAGAACTGCTACATCTGGCAGAACTGGCGAAGGAATATCCCATGGAGGTGCGTTTCATTGAAATGATGCCCATTGGGGAAGGTTCCGCTTTTCCGCCAGTGAAAAACGAAACCATCCGGAAACGGCTGGAAGAAGTTTACGGCGAATTTGTTCAGACACAGCAGGATGACCGGGAAGGCCCGGCAGTGTATTATACAAACGAGCATTTCAAAGGACGCATTGGATTCATCAGCCCTGTGAGCCGCAGTTTTTGCCATCAGTGCAACCGTATCCGCATGACAGCGGAAGGGAAACTGAAGCTCTGCCTACATCATCCAGTGGATTGCGATTTGCGGGAATTGGTGCGCAGCGGCGCGGAGCCGGAGGAGATACAGAAGGTGCTGCAGGAACGTATCCTGCAAAAACCAAGGGACGGTCATACCACTGACGAAAGCCGTCCCATGTGGAAAATAGGAGGATAGTATGGGAAAGATTATGGCTGTGTGTATCAGCGAAAAACGGGGCACACAGAAGAAAAATATTGAGAAAGTACGCTTGATTGAGAATTTCGGGCTGGAAGGTGACGCCCATGGCGGTAATTGGCACCGACAGGTGAGCCTTCTTTCTTATGAGAAAGTGCGGGCATTTGAAGAAAAAGGCATTTCCGTAGAGGATGGCGCTTTTGGTGAAAATCTGCTGGTGGAAGGCTTTGATTTCAAAACTCTGCCCGTGGGAACCAGATTCCGCTGTGGAGAAGTTTTGCTGGAAATGACCCAGATCGGCAAGGAATGTCATAGCCATTGCGAGATTTATCAGGCGGTAGGGGACTGCATCATGCCCAGAGAAGGCGTGTTTGCAAGGGTGCTCCATGGCGGAATGATTCAGATTGGAGATGAAATGGAAATTGTACCGAGTAGCGATTCTGACAGCAAGTGATAAAGGGGCGGCAGGCAAACGGGAAGACTTGAGCGGTCCTGCGGCAAAAGAAATCATGGAACAGGCAGGCTATACTGTGGTGGATATGCGGATTTTGCCGGATGAACGGCAGTTGCTTTCGGAAACCATGAAAGAAATCTGTGATATGGGAACAGCTGACTTGATTCTGACCACCGGCGGCACAGGTTTTTCTCCCAGAGATTGGACACCGGAAGCCACGCTGGATATTGCGGAACGGCAGGTGCCGGGTTTTAGTGAAGCCATGCGGGCGGCATCTTTGGCAATCACGCCAAGAGCCATGCTCAGCAGAGGTGTTTCTGTCATTCGGAAACAGACCCTTATCGTCAATCTGCCGGGCAGCCCTAAAGCGGTGCGGGAAAACCTGGAAGTGATTTTACCGGCTTTGGAACATGGACTGGATATTTTGACGGCAAATGCAGAAGAATGTGGGCAGTAAGGAGGAAGAACATGAAAAAGAAATTTGGTATGATGGCATTGGCAATGATTTTGACAGCAGGCATGCTGGCAGGCTGCGGCAGTGAGCAGGCAGCGGAAAGCAGTGATGGACAGGATGCAGTGACAGGTGCTATCACCGTTTCCGCGGCGGCAAGTTTGACAGATGTTCTCAATGAACTGGCGCAGACATTCCAGGAAGAATATCCTGGTACAGAAGTTTCCTTTACCTTTGGCGGCAGTGGTGCTTTGCAGACACAGATTGAAGAAGGCGCTCCTGTAGATCTGTTCTTCTCTGCGGCAGAAAGCAATATGGACGCTTTGGAAGAAGAAGGGCTCATTGATGCAGCCACCAGAAAGGATGTACTGCAAAATGAAATCGTCCTCATTGCCCCTCAGGGAGAAACAGCAGTAACTTCTTTTGAAACCATTCTGGATAGTGAACCTCAGATTGCCTTAGGGGAAGCGGAGAGCGTTCCCGCTGGGAAATATGCCCAGGAAATTTTCACAAACCTTGGTATCTGGGATGATGTGAAGAGCCATGCTGTGTTTGCGTCTAATGTGCGGGAAGTGCTGGCTTGGGTAGAAGCGGGAGAAGCTGACTGCGGCGTGGTGTATGCTACTGACGCAAAGACCAGCGATGCGGTGCAGGTTGTTTGCAATGCACCAGAAGGCGGCCCTCAGGTATTGTATCCTGCGGCTGTCATCAAAGACTGCGCAAATCCCGAAGGCGCTCAGGCATTTCTGGATTTCCTCACCAGTGAAGAAGCAGGAGAAGTGTTCGCTTCTTATGGCTTTACATTTTTGGCAGAATAAAGGAAGGAGAATTCCGTGATAGATGTTTCGCCTCTTTTGCTTTCTGTTTGGGTGGCAGCCTGCGCCACGTTTTTTTCCGTGGTGCTGGGCACCCTTGCGGCTTATGGCGTCATGAAGCTGCGCCGCTTGCGTCCCTTTGCCGATGCGGTGCTGACATTGCCTTTGGTGCTGCCGCCAACGGTAACAGGCTTTTTCCTGCTCATATTGTTGGGCAAAAATAGCCCTGTGGGACGGTTTTTCAATGAAATTGGATTTCCTTTTATCTTTTCTCTCCGTGGGGCAGTGGCAGCGGCATTTGTGGTGTCTTTTCCGCTGATGTATCGAGCGGTCAGGGGGGCTATGGAATCTATGAATAAACAGCTTCTTTATGCGGCACGGACATTGGGTGCAAGTGAAAAGAAAATCTTTTTCCGCATTATCCTGCCCAATTGCCGCAGCGGGCTTTTGGCAGGGATGATTCTTGCCTTTGCCCGTGCCATGGGGGAATTTGGTGCCACTATCATGATTGCCGGCAATATCCCCGGCAAGACCCAGACCATGGCACTGGCAGTGTATACAGCAGTCCAGAGCGGCAATCGGCAGACAGCATATCTGTGGTCGCTGGTCATTGTGATATTGTCTGCCCTTGCCATTGTGGGCATCAATTATTTTGAAAAGAAAAAATACCAGGGAGAGGATGCGGGTTTTTGAGATTACAGGCAGAATTCATGAAAAAAGTAAAGACAGAAACCATCGAAATTTCTCTGGATTTGGAAAATGAAGTGCTGGGCATTCTGGGACGCAGCGGCTGTGGCAAAAGCGTCACCCTGCGGTGTCTGGCAGGAATTTTACAGCCGGACAAGGGTAGAATACAATTAGATGATAAAATCTTGTTCGACAGTGACAAAAAAATCTCCGAAAAAGCCCAGAAACGAAAAATCGGGTATTTGTTCCAGAATTATGCCCTGTTTCCCAATATGACGGTGCGGGAAAATATCGCCTTTGCCTTTGGGAAAGAAAAAGAAAAGAAATTTCTGGAGGAACTTTTGGAGCGGTTTTATCTGACAGAAGTGGCAGAACTGTATCCCTCTGTGCTTTCTGGCGGTCAGCAGCAACGAACAGCCATGGCAAGAATGCTGGCGGCAAAGCCGGATGTGATTTTGCTGGACGAGCCGTTTTCCGCTCTGGACAGCTTTCTGCGGCAGGAAATGGAACGGGAAGTCCAGCAGGTGCTCCAGAGCTTTGGCGGCGTATCCATTCTGGTATCCCATAATAAGGAGGAAATTTTTCGCCTGACTCAGAAATGTATGGTCATGGAACGGGGGAAAATTGCAGAAATCGGGGACACAAAAGAAATTTTTGCCCATCCAAAAACAGCGGAGGGCAGATTGTTGATACAGGGAGGAAGCTTATGATTTATCTGGACAGCGCGGCAACCAGCTTTCACAAACCAAAAGAAGTGGCAGAAGCTGTATATGACGCCATTTTGCATATGGGGAATAGCAGCAGAAGTGGTCATGAGATTTCTCTGACTTCTTCCCGTGTCATATTCGGCACCAGAAAAAAACTGGCGGCACTCTTTGGCATGGACGACCCTGCACAGGTGGTTTTTACGGCAAATTCCACCCAAAGTCTGAATATTGCCATCAGCGGGCTTTTTGGAAAAGGTAACCATGTCATTACCACTGCCATGGAGCATAACAGCGTCCTGCGCCCTTTGTACCGCAAGGAGGCAGAAGGCATGGAGCTGACCATCATTCCCTGTGATGAAAAGGGTACTGTCCGCTATGATTTGCTGGAACAGGCGGTGCGACCCAATACAAAAGGCATTGTCTGCACCCATGGTTCTAATCTGACGGGGAATCTGGTGGATATTCAGCACATCGGCGCATTTTGCAAAGAAAAAGGCATTTTGTTTATAGTGGATGCTTCCCAGACAGCAGGGGTATTTCCCATTCATATGGAAGAAATGGGCATCGACATTTTGTGTTTTACAGGACATAAATCCCTTTTGGGTCCTCAGGGTACAGGAGGGATGTGTGTGCGGAAAGGACTGGAAATCCCCAGTTTTTGTGTAGGCGGCAGTGGCGTTCAGAGCTACAGCAAGACCCATCCGGCACAAATGCCTACCCATCTGGAAGCGGGAACGCTGAACGGGCACGGCATTGCGGGGCTTTCTGCGGCATTGGATTGGATTGACAAAACAGGGCTGACTGCCATTCGGGAAACGGAGCAGAAGCGCATGCGACAGTTTTATGAAGGTGTCAAAGAAATTCCGCAGGTGACAGTTTATGGCGACTTTTCCGTGCAGGAACGGGCACCCATTGTTTCTCTGAATATTGGGGATAATCCTTCGGAGGATGTTTGTGATGAATTGGCGGTGCGTTACGGCATTGCTACCCGCGGCGGTGCCCATTGTGCCCCTTTGATGCATGAACAGCTGGGAACAGTAGAACAGGGTGCTGTGCGGTTTAGTTTCTGTTACTTTACAACGGAAGAAGAAGTGGAAAAAGCCATTTTGGCAGTGAAAGAAATTGCGGAGGCATGGACATGAGACCAAAAGAACTTTGTTTTCTGGTGGCATTTCATACCACCACAGAGGCGTTGGCGCTGGAAGAAGCCGCAAGAAGCGCAGATGTGCCCGGCAGGCTCATTCCTATACCCACTCAAATCACAGCGGGATGCGGTCTGGCGTGGCGGATGCCCATAGGCGAGAAAGAAAAAATGAAAAGCCTATTGACAAAATGCGACTTGAAATACGAAAATATATATGAACTGATGATTTGAAAGGAGGCGGAAAGATGTTGCTTACAGAAGCATTGCAGATTCCGCCTTCTGCACGTTGTATCTGTGCTGTGGGCGCAGGGGGCAAGACAAGTCTGCTGTACGAATTGGCAGAAGAATACCGACAGAAAGGAAAACGTGTGCTGCTGATAACCACCACGAAAATGTACTTACCAGAAAAAGATGGCGTACTGGATGGAACGGCAGAGGAAATCAAAGAAAAACTGGAAAGAGACGGTTTTGCGGTGGCAGGCAGTGTTTTTTCTGAAGAAAAAATGGGACCTTTGCCGCAAGCTATTTTGGATGAGGTGTTTTCTTTTGCTGATGTGGTTCTGGTGGAGGCGGATGGTTCCAAAAGAATGCCGCTGAAAATGCCAAGACAGGGTGAGCCTGTTTTGCCGGAAACATGTGACTTTCTGGTGACGGTGGCAGGGCTTTCCGCTTTGGGACAGCCGTGGGAGCAGGTATGCCATCGTTTTGCGTTAGTTTCTTCCATGTTTTCTGGAAAAACAGTGGCGGAAGGGGATATTTTCCCCCTTTTGCAGGCAGGCTATGGTACCCTTTGGGATGAGATACAGGGATGTGTTTTTTTGAATCAGACAGATGTCGTTGGCTGGCACAGAGCAGAGAGAATTGCTGCGGATTTCTCTGTGCCCTGTCTTTGGGGAAGCTTACGGCAGAAACAATACCATAGAAAAGAGGGAGATTCCCATGAGAGAAGCATATAAACAACTCCGGCACTACCTGCAGGAATTGGATTGGGTAGGCAGCGGTCTTGTTTATGAAGGTCCTTTGCAGGGCTTTCAGTTTTTGTGGCAGGAGGAAGGTGTCCTTTGGGCGCCAGAAGGAGAGATGGAAACAGCAAAAAAAATGCTGTTGACCATTGGTGAAATGAAAAGCTGTACCACTTGTGAAATTGGCGAGAATCATGTGTTTGTGGAGCATTTTGGCATGAGCCCCAGATTGGTGATTCTTGGTGGCGGTCATATTTCCCTTTCCCTGGTGAAATTGGGGAAACTGTTGGGTTTTCATGTGACCGTTGTGGATGACCGGGGAGAGTTTGCCAACCTCCAGCGGTTCCCGGAAGCGGACTGCGTGCTCTGCGGCGATTTTGGGCAGGTGTTTGAGGAAATTCCTGATTTGCCTGCCAATTATTATGTGGTGGTCACCAGAGGGCATCAGGCGGATGAACAATGCGTCCGTCAGATTTTGCGGAGAAAGTATGCCTATGTGGGCATGATTGGCAGCAAAAATAAAGTTGCCAAAACGAAAGAAGCTCTTTATAAATCCGGCTTTAGACCTGCGGAAGTGGAAGCCATCCATGCACCCATTGGGTTGAAGATCGGTGCTGTGACACCAGAAGAAATCGCCGTCTGCATTGCGGCAGAAATCATTCAGGAGAAAAATAAGGTGCCTGTAGAAACCATTGAAGATGCAGTGCTGGATGCTTTGTGTGAAAAAGCGGGGACAACCATGGCACTGATTGTTGCCAAAAGCGGTTCTGCTCCCAGAGAAGCAGGGGCAAGAATGGTAGTAAAAGATAATGAGATTCTGGCTGGTACCATTGGCGGTGGTGCTGTGGAACATGCGGCAATGATCTATGGCTCTCAGATGCCTAAGCATCATATCCAAAAGGATGTACAGGAATTTGTGCTGCGGAAGGAAGAAGGGGCAAAACTGGGCATGGTCTGCGGTGGAAGTAATTTGGTGTATTTTGAAAGCGATTGAACATTTTGTCTTTCCAGAAAAAACAACATGAGAAATTTGAATGTTTGACATTTATTTCTTTTAAAATTCTTAAAAAATGTTTGCGCGGATATCTATTTTCTTTTTACATGACAAAAAACGAGGATAATCTTTTTTGTAAACAAGAAAAATGGCGAAAAATAAGGGTTTCTTATGCTATGTTGTGGAAGATTATGAAAAGTTATCTGCAAAAAATATTGACAAGATTATTAAACTTTCGTATACTAGTTGTAACAGATTTGTAATAAATTCGGGAAAAAGACAAAATGGAGGAAGCTTTTATGAACTTATCCAAAGCAATCCGCCAGGTTTGTGTAACAGCAGCCTGCGTGATGCTCGGTACAGCAACGGTTTTCGCGGCTGATATGGGACAGGCAAATGGCACCAATGTCAATGTCCGTGAAGCGGCAGGAACAGATGCCGCTGTACTGGGTCAGATCAGCAGTGGATCAGAATATCAGGTGACTGGCAAAAGCGGCAGTTGGTATCAGATCTCTTATAATGGACAGAATGGTTTTGTATCCAGTGATTATTTTCAGTTGACAGAAACAGAAGGTACTGTCACAGGTTCCGGCGTTAATATCCGTGCAGCAGCAACTACCAGCTCCAATGTGCTGGGCAGTGTGAATGCAGGGGATACACTCACAGCAGTGGGACGTGTGGACGGCTGGTATCAGGTGGAATATAACGGTCAGGAAGCATACATCAGCAAAGATTATCTTTCCGGAGATTATCTTTCTTCACTGACAGTGGTTGGAAATACGGACCCTCAGATCACACCTGCGGCAGAAGAAGTGAAATATGCAGTGGTGACAGCAAAAAGCGGTCTGAAACTGCGTAAAGAAGCATCTACCAATTCTATCGTTTTGACAGTTCTGCCTTATGGTACAGTGGTGGACGTAGACCGCCAGGGCACAGAATGGGTGCGTGTCATCACAGATGATGGTCAGAAAGGTTATGTCAGCGCGGATTATGTTTCTATTCGCAGCGGTGAAGAAGAACTCTCCCGCGGCTCCTCTTCTGCATCTTCCGCAAAAGGTGAAGAAATTGTTGCATATGCAGAACAGTTTATCGGTACGCCTTATGTATGGGGCGGCACAAACCTGAATACAGGCGTGGATTGTTCTGGCTTTGTATATGCTGTTTTCCGTGATTTCGGTATTTCTTTGAATAGAAGTTCCGCTTCTATGGCAAGCAACGGCGTAGCAGTTTCTAAGTCTGATTTGCAGGCTGGGGATCTGGTATTCTTCAATACTGGCGGCGATAGCACCATTAGCCACGTTGGTATTTACATGGGTGATGGAAATTATATCCATTCCACAGACGGCGCTGCATATGGCGTTACTGTTACAAGCCTGAGCAGCAGCTACAGCGCAAATACATATGTGACAGCAAGACGTGTCATCCGCTAAAAACGATATGAAAAAGGCAGACGAATGCGCCTTGCCTTTTATAAGAAAGCAAAAAAGCTGAAGTCCTTGTCTGAACTGAACCCCATTTGTTAGACAGTATGATATACTGAATAACAAGTGGGGTGATTTTTATGCCAAAAGGAGTACCAAATAAACGATATACACCAGAATTCAAGAAAATGGTAATAGAAACTATGCTAGAGGAGAATTTAAGCTACTGCGAAACGGCAAGACGGTTTGAGGTCAGCTGTGACACTCGAATAAAAAGTTGGGAACGTATTTATCTAACTGAAGGTCCTGAGGGACTTGCAGTGGAACGGCGAGGCAGGGGTAATAAAAGTGGGTCCAGACAGCTGCCAAAAGAGGTAGAAGAAGATCTTTTGGCAGAGGTACAGAGACTTCGAGCAGAAAACGCCTACTTAAAAAATTTGCAGGCCTTGGTTTTGGAGAGAGAGCGACGCCAGCGGAGAAATCACTGGTAGTTCAAAAACTGAGGCATGATTTTTCACTTTCCCTTCTGCTGTCAATCGCTCAACTGCCTCGTGCAACCTTTTACTATCATACAAAGAAGATGCACAGGGTAGATAAATATACAGACGTAAAAGCAGAGATTGTTACTATCTACCACGAAAACAAAGGTCGATACGGCTATCGTCGTATTACGGCAGAACTGCACAATCGTGGATTTCATTTAAATCATAAGACGATTCAGCGGCTTATGAAGCAGCTGGGTCTGATTTGCCGTG